>DASUOW010000074.1:0-6448 GCA_036276435.1 Gemmatimonadales bacterium | reverse complement strand
GACGACCACCGGCTCAGGCGCGGGTGCCGCCGCCACGGGCTCGGGGGCCCTCGGCGCCACCGGCTCCGCGCGCGGCTTCGAATGCATGGTCGGCCAGGAGATCGGCGCCGGCATCGGCGTCGGTGCCCGCATCGGACGAGGCGGCTGCGGCATCTCGATGTCGAGCATCGGAAGGCCGGCCGTGGCGGGCTCGACGCGCTTCGGACGCACCGGTTGCTCGGCCGCGGGCGCCTCCGCGGCCGGCGCCTCGGCGACGAACTCCATGAGCTCACCCGACGGTTCGACCGCCGGCACGGCCGACCCGGAGTTGCGCGGCGTCGCCGGAGCGGGCCGTGGCGGTGTCCAGCGCGACGCCGGACGCGACTCGGGCGTCACGCCGGCCGGCGAGCCCATGTCGCTGCGCACGAGGCGCAGGGCGGGCTGGGCTGTCGTCGGGGCGGGGGTCGGGGTGGCCTTCAGGGCCGGGCGAACCGCCGAGCCGGCCCGGTCGCTGGCGATCTTGAAGTGCGGATGGTTGGCGATCGGCAGCCAGCGATCCGCACGCTGATGGTGGATCTCCGCGTCGGCGGTCACCGTACCCGCGACGATCGCCGCGGCAAGCTCGTCCAGCGACGCGAGGGTCACCTCGCCGCCCGTCGGCCGTCGAATACGATACATGCGTCTCTCGCCCTGGATGGTCGGTCGTCGTGAAACTGGAATGGACCGAACAACTGCATACGACGAGCCGCAGGTCTGTCGCGCGGCGTCGACCTTGTCAGGGCTTTTCTATGTCTTTGTCGAAGTGAGCTTTAGAATGTCTCTATCGAGCGCATCATGGCGGTAACTGCAGGATGTTGCGCGCTTGAACTCGCTGTCGCATAGCTGAGTGGGGCGGTGCCAGGCCCCGCGTCGTGGCGTCCTGCAAGATTCAGCGTCTGGCGAACTCGACCCGCAGTTCCACCCAGCCGTCGACCTGCAGGTACTCCACCCGCACCTGATGACGGCCGCCACTCAAGGGCGTCTCGTCCACCACCGATTCGTGCGGCGTCCACCGGTCGATGGCCAGCTGGCCGTCCACCCAGACCCGGACGGCGTCGTCGCTGATGGTGCGCAGCACGAAATTGCCGGTCGGCAGCGTCACCGCCGACTCGGCGCGGAGCGCCCACCGCTCGGGCGGGACACCCGGGACCTGCGGCCGGTACCACATCCAGTCGAGCCGGGGCAGGGTGCCCGCGAAGACCGGCGGGTGCGCCAGCAGGGAGGCGGCCAGCTCGCTCGCCCCGCGTGGATCGGTGAGCGAGTCCCACGCCACCACGCGGACGCCCCAGTCCTGCGCCGGCTCGAAGCGCTCGAACGCGACGACGGTGTCGCCGCTCGCCCCGGCGGCGGCGAGCTCGATCCGCCAGTCCTCGCCCGTGCCGGAGGGGATGACGACGAGCGTATCGCCGATCGCGCCGGCCGAGTCGCTGACCGCCGCACCGGTGGCACGCACCAGCCGCCACGGACCGGCGGGTCCCAGGGTGCGCAGGCGCAGCGGCCGTTCGTCGGGCCGCCCGACCGGCCACAGCCTGGGTGACCGCCAGTCATACGGGCCCCACTCGTCCACGATGATGGCGTCGCGGCCGCGACGTGTCGCCGGGGAGGCCATGACGTCGCGCCCGCCCGGCATCGGTCGCACCTGCTGCTTCACTTGAGCCATGAGTGCGGCTGGATCAACGGGGGCGGATGGTGCCTGCTGGGGCATCGCCACCAGAGTGTCGCCATTGTGCAGGTACACTGTCATGACGCCGTCGAGCGAGTTTCCGCTCAGTGACACGTCGAGCGTCGAGTCGGCGCGCAACGCGACGCGGTTCCGCACGAAGGCGTTTCCCTCGATCCCATACCCGCGGCTCCGCGTATCGCGATGCTTCGGGTAGCCCCAGTCGCTCGGCTCGAGCCGGTTCCACCACAGCCGGATCGCGGTCGAATCGCCCTCGAACCGGTTGCCGGTGATGCGGTTGTCCTGTCCATGCTCGATGGCGATGCCGACGCGGTTCCCCGCGAAGCTGTTGCCCACGATCTCCGAGCCCCAGCTGTAGCCGCCCCACAGGCCGTGCGTGCTCCCTTCCACCCGGTTCGCGATGAAGCGGTTCCGGCTGAAGGTGGCCTCCATGCCGTTGGTGGGCGCGAACGAGAAATCGTTCATGAAGAACAGGTTGTCGTTCGAGCCGCCCGTCCCGGTGTCCATCGTCTGCTGCCCGGCCCACAGGAAGAGCCCATCGCCGCCGTGCGTCATCGAGTTGTAGGCCACGACGTTCTCGGAGCTCTGCTCGAACAGCAGCAGCGCCGCCGAGTCCTGGCCGCGGGCGTAGAAGCCGTGGCTGTAGCCGCGCACGCACCAATCCACCTGGTTGTGCATGACGGTATTGCGCGTGCTGCGATAGAGGCCGATGCCGACTCCGGAGAGGTACGAGAAGTCGTTGTTCCAGATGCGCAGGCGCGAAGAGCGCGTGAGCAGCAGGCCGTTCATGCCCTGGCGGGCGGTGTTGTCGCGGATCTCGCCCTCGACCACGCGCTCGAGGTAGATCGCGGCGCCGTAGCGCAGCCACTCGTTGGCCTCGTTCCTGTGGAAGCTCAGCCAGTCGGCGAGGCTCTCGTGCTCGACGCCGCTCCACAGCCGGGGGCGCCAGTTGTGGCCGAGCGTGTGGCCGGCGAGGGTGAGGCGGCGCGTGTCGCGGGCGTGGATGGCGACCTTGTAGCCGCGGATCGTCGCCCCCGTCACCGTCACGTTGCGCCCGCCGTCGATGAGGATCGCGGTGCCGCCGAACCGGTCGGGAGGCGTGCCCGCGGGCGCGCCCTCGAGCACGACGCCCGTGAGGTCGACCGTGAGGTTGCTGCCGCGGATGACGATCAGGGGCTGCGAGTCGGGGGCGGGAAGGGCGTAGCGGCCCGGCGCGAGGCGCACCGAGCGGGTGATGACCAGCCCCGCCGTCGGCGTGACCGGGGCCGTCCGTTGCGCGACGAGTGGCGACGCGAGGCCAAGGAGCAGGGCCAGCGCGCCACCCGCGCGCCTCATGCGTTCGGCGTTGCCGCGGCCACCGAGCGCTTCACGCGCGCGAGGATGGCGCCCAGGCCCTGCGTGCGCGTCATGCCCAGCGTCTCCGAGAGGGCGAGCTGGTCGAGGAGGTCGTCGGGCACCCTCGCCACGTCGGCGACCGGCCCGCCGTCGAGCGCCTTCACCAGCAGCGCGATGAAGCCGCGCACCGTCGGCGACTCGCGCGGCACGTCGGCGTGCAGCCGCACCTTGCCGTCCTCGATGCCCACCCACAGGTAGACCGGCGTCTGGCATTCGGGCACGCGGTTGACGCCCTGCTCCTTGAGCGCCTCGAGCTCGGGCGGCAGCGGCGGCAGCTTCCGCGAGTAGTCCAGCAGCGTCTCGAGCCGCGTGTTGCGGTCGGCGGCCTTGAAGCGGGCGATGATCGTGTCGAGCGATGCCATGTCTGGTGCTACCCCTCGGCGAGAGCCGCTGCCGCGATCTCCCCGTCCTGGTGCGACGACATCCCGCTGATGCCGATCGCGCCGATCATGACGCCGTCCTCGATGATCGGCACCCCGCCCTCCAGCATGACCAGCCCGGGCAGGCTGAGCAGCGCCGGTCGCCCGCCGGCCACGCCCTCCTCCAGCACCTTCGTCGTCCGCTTCATGCGCGACGAGGTGCGCGCCTTGAGGATCGCCAGCTGCTCGCTGCCCGGCTGCGTCCCGTCGATCATGTGGAACAGGATCAGCCCGCCGTCGGGATTCACGACGGCCACGGCGATCGTCCAGCCCCGTCGCAGGGCCTCGGCTTCGGCCTTGGCGGCGAGGGTCTTGGCGCCTTCGAGGGTGATCGTCGGGACGGCGCGGGAGAGGGGCATGATGTGAGGGGTCGAGGGTGGAAGGTTGCCGGTGCGCCGGGACGCTCGAACGAGGCAAGGAGGTCATTCCGAGCGCAGCGAGGAATCTACTCGACTTCGCGCAGTGGTCCGTGGCGCGAGCCCCGGCGGATCGGGCACCGCCGTTCAGTCGGGGCGGAGCCACCGGGTTCGGGTCGGGCACGCAGCAGGTTCCTCGCTGCGCTCGGAATGACCTCTCCTTGCTTGCCCGCCGTTCCTGCCTGCCCTCGACCCCCGGAACTCTCGACTTCTCGACGCCTCGACCCTCGTCTCAGTCGATCCGCACCGCGCCCCGATGGAACCGCTGCACCACGTTGGGGTCCGGGATGAGCGACGTGCGCGCCTCGTCCTTCCCCTCGTAATCCAGGTTGGACAGCACGTGCCGCATGCTCTCGCAGCGGGCGCGGCGCTTCTGGTTGGCCTGCACGATGATCCACGGGCTGTAGCTGGTGTGCGTGCGGCTGAACATCACTTCCTTGAACTTCGTGTACTCGTCCCACAGCTCCTGCGCGCGGTCGTCCACCGGGCTCAGCTTCCATTGCTTGAGCGGATTGTGCCGGCGCGAGTCGAAGCGCGCGAGCTGCACGTCCTTCGCGATCGAGAACCAGAACTTGAACAGCACGATGCCGTCCTCCACCAGCATGTGCTCGAATTCCGGCACCTGCCGCATGAACTGCTCGTACTGCTCCTTGGTGCAGAAGCCGTTGACCGGCTCCACCACGGCGCGGTTGTACCAGCTGCGGTCGAAGAAGACGATCTCCCCGCGGTTGGGCAGCTGGCGCATGTAGCGCTGGAAGTACCACTGCCCCATCTCGTCCTCGGTGGGGCGGGGCAGCGCCACCACGCGCACGGCTCGCGGGTTCATGTGCTCCACGAAGCGGCGGATGGTGCCGCCCTTGCCCGCGGCGTCGCGCCCCTCGATCACGATGCAGACGCGGAGCTTCTCGCGCTGGATGTGACGCTGCAGCTTCACCAGCTCGATCTGCAGGTTCTGCAGCTCCTCCTCGTACTGGATCGCCCGCCGGATGCGTCCGACGTCCACGTCCTTGCTGCGCAGGAGATGGATGAACTCCCGGCTCGTGTGGAGGTCGGAGAGCTCCTCGTTGAGCAGCACGCCCTCGGGGATGGGGTAGCGCTCGTCGGCGAGCAGCGCGTCGGCCACGCCGCGCAGCAGTTCCTGCGCGGGCGGGGCGTCCGCCGGGAGCACCTCACGGAGCGCATCGGCGACGCGCTCGCGGAGCACCTGGGTGCGGTCGAGCACCGGGCGCGATGCGCCGTTGCCGCCGGGAATGTCGGGGGAAGTCATCAGATATCTGCCGGTGAGGTTCCTATCGGACACTACCCTGCGACGCCGACGAGTCAAGCGCGGCGCATGAATCGCGGATGAACCGCCCATGAGTCGCCCATCAGACGTGATGAACAAGGCCCCGGCAACATCTGCCGGGGCCTCGCGTCACGATCACTGCCTCCGCGTCAGCGACCGCGGTATCCGCCCCCGCGGGCGCCCCCGCCGCCCCCGCCGCTGAAGCCGCGCGACCCGCCGCCACCACTCGGCGCGCGTGCCGCGCCGCCGTAGCCGCCGCTCGTTCCGCTGCGCGGCGACACCGCGCTGCGTCCGCCGTAGCCGCCCGCCGAGCCCGAGCGAGGCTGGTACGCGGAGCGGCCACGATCGTACGTGGATTGCGGACGGGTGCGCTCGTAGCTGCCGCTCCGGCTGCTGCTCGAGACGTCGCCGCCGTAGGAGCGGCGACCGTACGTTGCGTCGGTCGACGGGCGTGCGTAGGTGCCGTTGACATCGACGCGGCTGTCGCGCGGCATCACCTGCGAGCTGCTCGTCCCTTCGGCGCGGCGCCGCACGGCGCCCCGATCGTACGTCACGGCCGTGGGTGCATCCGCGCCGGTGTAGCCGCGACTCACGTCGCGCGGCATGGCCGCACCGCCCTCCGAGCGTCGGCCCGTGTTGCCGGTGGCCGACCGTGCGGCGCTGTTCGACGCCACGGCGGCGCCCTCGGTCCGCCGACCGGTGGTACCGCGCGACGCGACCGCACCGGCTTCGGTCCGGCGGCCGTTGTAGGTGCCCTCAGGCCGGCTGAAGGCCGCCTGCACACCGATGTCGCTCCCGGCGCCGCGATTGCGATAGCCCGGCCCTGCGCCCACGCCCCCGTTCGAGGCGACGGACTGGTTGAAGCGGTAGCCCGACTGCACGCCGACGCCACCGCCGCCCGGATGCGGCTGGCCGCCCCAGGTGCGCGACGGGAAGCCATTCGCCGGCCAACCGGGAGCACCCCAGCCAGGCGCGCCCCAGCCCCAGCCGGGAGCGCCCCAACCCCAGCCCGGAGCGCCCCAACCCCAGCCCCAGCCGACATTGACGCCCCAACCCCATCCCCAGCCCCAACCGGGCACTCCCCAACCCCAGCCGACGTTCCAGCCCCAACCCCAGCCGGGCGCCCCCCAACCCCAGCCCCACCACGGGTCGTACCAGCCGACGCCGCAGGCCCAGCAGCCGCCGACGCCGAGTGCCACGACGGTACCGCCGTCAGCCAGCGCGTAACCGCTGG
>DASUOW010000073.1:0-2252 GCA_036276435.1 Gemmatimonadales bacterium | reverse complement strand
GTGGCGATGTACGCGGTGCTCCTCTTCGTGCCGCAGGCCGCGACCCACGTGCTCCTCGTGAGTGCGGTGGTGGTGGGTGGAGCGCTCGTGCTGCGCGGGCGCGTGCCCGAGCAGGCCGTGGCCGTTGCTGCCGCGATGCTGTTCCCGATCGTCTACCTCGGCATGGGCATCGCGACGGTGCCGCTGGTGCGTGAGGCCTACGGCGCGCCGGCGCTCATGACCCTGTTCCTCACGCAGATCGGGAGCGACACGGGCCAATACTACTCGGGGCGCACGTTCGGCCGCGCCCCGCTCGCGCTCGCGCTGAGCCCCAAGAAGACGCGCGAAGGCGCCATCGGCGGGCTCGTGACGGGGGCCGTCGTGATGGCCGGCTTCGGCCGCCTCTGGCTGCCCGGCCTGCCGGTGTGGCAGCTCGCGCTCCTCGGCATGGCGGTGGCCATCGTCGGCATCGCCGGCGACCTGTTCGAGTCCATGCTGAAGCGCAGCGCGAACGTGAAGGACTCCTCGAACCTCATTCCGGGCCACGGCGGGATGCTCGACCGCATCGACGCGCTGCTGTTCACGATGCCGCTGTACTACGTGGCGCTCCAGTGGCTCTGGACAGCCGTTCCCCGCGGATGACCCGCCTCGCGATCCTCGGCAGCACCGGATCCATCGGACTCAGCGCGCTCGAGGTGGTCGCCGCGCACGCGGACCGCCTCGACGTGGTCGGGCTGGCTGCGGGCGTCAACGCCGCGGCGATGCGCGACCAGGTCGCGCAGCTGCGTCCCCGCGTCGTCGCCATGGCGACCGACGAGGCGGTGCAACGCGTGCGAGCGGCGGTGCCTGCCGACGTGCGCGCATCGGTCTCCGCCTGGGCATCGGGGCGCACCGGACTGGTCGAGGTGGCGACCCACCCCGACGTCGACATCGTCCTGTGCGCGTGCTCGGGCACCGAGGCCCTCGAGGCGGTCCTGGCCGCCATCGAGGCCGGCAAGCGGATCGCGCTGGCCAACAAGGAAGTCCTGGTGATGGCCGGGGCGCTGGTGATGGCGGCGGCACGGGCCCGCGGGGTCGAGGTGTTGCCGGTCGACAGCGAGCACAACGCCATCCATCAATGCCTGGCCGGGCACCCGCGCGGGCACGTCCGCCGCCTCGTGCTCACGGCCTCGGGTGGCCCCTTCAGGACGACGCCTGTCGAGGCGCTCGCCACCGTGACGGCGGCCGACGCCCTCAGCCATCCCACCTGGAAGATGGGCCGCAAGATCACCGTCGACTCTGCGACGATGATGAACAAGGGCCTGGAGGTGATCGAGGCGCGGTGGCTGTTCGACATGCCGGCCGACCGCATCGACGTCGTGATCCACCCGCAATCGGTGGTGCACTCCATGGTCGAGTTCGAGGACGGGTCGCTGCTGGCGCAACTGGGCGTCACCGACATGAAGCTGCCCATCCAGTACGCGTTCACGTGGCCCGATCGGTGGGCCAGCCCTGTGCCGAGGCTCGACTGGCAGCAGGGGCTCGATCTCCGGTTCGAGGCTCCCGACCTCAGCCGCTTCCCGTGCCTGAGGCTCGCCTACGAGGCCCTGCGCGCCGGCGGGGCGGCCCCGGTGGTGTTGAACGCGGCCAATGAGATTGCCGTAGCGTCATTTCTGGAGGGCCATGTGCCCTTCACCGGGATCGCCGCGACCGTGGGCGAGGTGCTCGCCGAGGCGTCCGGACGGACGCTCGACGCCACGTCGCTGGCGGCGATCCGCGACGTCGATGCGTGGGCGCGGCAGCGGGCCGCGGCGCGACTCGGCACGATAGAATCCGGACGAGGCCTCATCGCGTGACCAATCTGTGGGCGTTTCTCTTCGTCCTGGGCGTGCTCGTGTTCGTGCACGAACTGGGACATTTCCTGCTGGCGCGCTGGAACGGCGTGCGGGTGCTGACGTTCTCCCTCGGCTTCGGCCCGAAGCTGCTGAAGGTGACGCGCGGCGGCACCGAGTACTGCATCAGCGCGATTCCGCTGGGCGGCTACGTGAAGATGGCGGGCGAGACGCCCGACGACCCGCGGTCGGGCTCGTCGGACGAGTTCCTGTCCAAGTCCAAGTGGCAGCGATTCCAGATCCTGATCGCCGGGCCGCTCATGAACCTGCTGCTCGCCGTGGGCGTGATGACGTTCGTCATCTGGAACGGCGCCACCGAGCCGGCGTTCGAGCGGCGGGCGCCGATCGTCGGGCGCGTGCTGCCCGGCTCGCCCGCTGAAAAGGCCGGCATCAAGGCCGGCG
>DASUOW010000072.1:0-4163 GCA_036276435.1 Gemmatimonadales bacterium | reverse complement strand
AGTCCCGCCGGCGAGGGCTGGATCCATTACATGTATCCCGAGCCGGGCGGCATCTTCCCCGCCTGGAAGTCCACCTTCGTGCGCCGGGCCATCCTCCCCGGCGGCGAGGCCCGCCTCGTCGGCTGCGGCATCCATCACATGCAGATGGACCGCGCGTTCGTCGAGGACGTGGTGGAGCGCGCGGCCGCGCTCATCGCGGCGGAGGGCACGAAGGCATTTCCCCGGCTGCGCGACCGCACGGGCCCGTTCGTGTTCATGGACATCTACGTCTTCGTGCTCGCGCTCGACGGCACGGAGCTCGTCAACGCCGGCGTGCCCGCCCTCGAGGGCCGCAACCTGATGGACATGACGGACCTGAACGGCAGGCCGCTGGTGCGCGAGGAGATCTTCGCGGCGATGAAGGACGGCAAGGCCTGGCTCGAGTACCAGTGGTTCCGCCCGGGCAGCAACGAGCCGGCGCGGAAGCTGACGTACGTGCGGCGGGTGGAGGCGGGGGCGGAGACGTACATCGTGGGGTCGGGGATCTACGTGGAGTAGGAGACGACCGAAAGGCAGCTGCGCCCTCCAGCGCCCCTCCTGCTCATTGCGAGGAGCGAAGCGACGAAGCAATCCGGGTGCGAAGAGCGGAGTCCTCTGGACGGTCGAGAGGGCTCCGTTCCGATGCACCGGGATTGCTTCGTCGCTTCGCTCCTCGCAATGAACAGGTAGTCTACGCTCCTCGCAGGAACCGGATCACCGCCGCCCCCACCACCTCCGGCTGCTCCACATGCGGCAGGTGCGCCGCCGAGTCCACGGGCACGAGCGTGGCGCGCGGGAGTGCCGCCAGCACCGATGCGCTCTCCGCGAGCGGCATGAACGGATCCTCCCGGCCCCACAGCAGCAGCACCGGCCGCGCATGCGCCCCCACGCGGCGCAGCTGCTCCCCCTGGTCCGGCGCCACCGCGATCGTCGCGCGCGTGCGGCGCCACGCTTCGCGCGTTCCCTCGAACTGCTGCTGCACCCGGTAGCGCGCCACCCAGTCCGGATGGCGTTCCGGGTGCAGGAAGTCCTCCAGCTGCGATTGCGCCATCGCCTCGGTACCGCCCTTCAGCACCATGTGCACGTTCCACGCGAACGCCGAGCGCTCCTGCGGCGGGAGCGGTCGGCGGTTGTTGAAGACGGGGTTGAGGTAGACCAGCGCCCGCACCCGCTCCGGATGGCGGTCGGCGAAGCTCGTCACCATCGCGGCGCCGTAGGACACGCCGGCGAGCGCAACCGGCGCGCGCACACCGAGCGAGTCGAGCAGACCGGCCATCTGGCGCACGAAGAGGTCCTGGTCGTACCTCGCGTCGATGCGATCCGACCAGCCGCGGCCGTAGTAGTCGAAGCGGACGGCGCGGAACCCGGCGTCGGCGAGCTGCTGGAAGAGCGGGTCCCAGATGTACCCGGGCACCGAGAACGGCGCGGCGAGCAGCACCACCTGTCCGGTATCGGGGCCGGCGACCTCGTAGTGGGTGACGCCATCGCCGAGGCGGACGAAGCGTCCCGGCGCGGCACTGCGCGCGGCCTCGTCGAGGGGCCGACGCTCGGGGTCCTTGAAGCGATACCACCCGTATGCGGCCGCGCCGGCGAGCGCCAGGAGCAGTGGGATGCGACGCAGGAGGGTCATGGAGAATCCAGGAGGATACCTCGTCGGAACCAACCTCAACGGTTCACGACCACCACCTTCCGCTCCCACTGCGGCTGCTTCGGATCCCCGACCACCAGCCGGTAGTCTCCCTCCGGCATCTTGAACCCGAAGTCGAACGTCTGCCCCGCCCACACCCGCACCGTCGCGGGCTGCGTAACCTGTCGCGCCGCCGGCAGCTCCGCACCGTCGCGCGCCAGCGCGCGCCACGTCACGAGCGTGGTGTCCGACAGGAGCCGCACACGCGATCCGCCCGCGGGCTGGATGAACACGAACCGGAGCCGATGCTCCACCCCGGCATCGAGCACGAGGGGTGGCGGGAGCGAGTCGCCGTTCACGAGCAGCTTGCCGGGATTGGCGGCGCCGTCGCGACCGAGCACGAAGAGGTGATCGGTGCGCGGATCGCGCACCTGGCCCGGCTCCAGCACCACGATCGCGCCGTACAGGCCGGAGGTGAGCTGCTCGACGTCGTTCAGGTGGGTGTGATAGATGAACGTGCCCGCGCGCGGCAGCGTCAGGCGCGCCGTGAACGAATCGCCCGGCGCCACGGCGGGGGCGAGACGGTTCATCGCCCCGCTCCATCCCGGCACGCCGTCCGACCAGCTCTCGAGCTCGATGCCGTGCCAGTGGATCGCGGTGGGCTCCGCGAGCCGGTTCACGATGCGGATGTCGGTGGGCTCGCCGCGCGTGAGGACGAGCGTGGAGCCCGGGACCCCCGCCGAGTCGGGTGCGGGCTCCGCACCCTCCTGCAGCACCGGCCCGATCGCGCGCGGCGCGCGGCCGCGGCGCACGCCCTCCTGCACCAGCAGGCGCAGCGTGCGCGTGCCGGTCCGGTCCTCGGGCGTCGAGGGCGCCGTGTCGCGCACCTCGATGCCGAGCACGAGGCCCGCCATGTGACGCGACATGTCGCCCGAGAGGTGATCGGCGTGCGACGCCTTGGCCGGCTCGAGCCGGACCTCGGGCGTGACGTGGAAGGTGAGGTGGCAGTGGAACAGCCAGTTGCCCGCGCGCTCGGGCACCCAGTCGAGCGCCATCGTCTCGAACGACCCCAGCGTCTCGGTGACCACCAGCGGCACGGCCCCGGGCGCGAAGCTCGAGTCGCGCGCGCCGTCGCCGCGGGCCAGCAGGCGGTAGTAGAACCCGTGCAGGTGCATCGGGTGGGCGCGGGTGGTGCCGTTCACGACGCGCCAGCGCTGCACCGTGCCGCGGGTCGTCCGCAGCCGCTCGGTGTGCGGCCAGCTGCGGCCGTTGATCGTGAGCGCCTCCGAGTACAGCACCGAGTCCAACGGCTCGCCCCACGCGTTCATGACGAAGATGCGGTCGTCGGTGGGCGCGCCCTTCACGTCCACCACGAAGGCGCCGATGGCCTGCTCGCGCTCGCGCTCCCGCCGGTCGACCTGGCCGGCCTGCGCGCCGTAGAGGTACGTGCCGGGCCGGCCGGCCGTGAAGCGGAGCGTGGTGGATTCGCCGGGGCGGAGCCGCACCGAGTCCCGGCCCGGCCTGGTGACGAGGCCGCGCCAGGTGACGGTGGAGTCGGCCAGCGCGTTGGCGAGGCGCGCGACGATGACCGTCCCCTCGGGCACCCGCAGCAGCGGCCCCGGCACCTGCGGCCGGCGCCCGCGCTCGGCGAGCATCGGCGCCTCGACGAACGGACCGTCGGCCGCCTCGGGATACCAACGGCCCATGCGCAGCTCGAGGTCGACGAACAGCGTGTCGCGCCGCAGCCGGCCGGCGGGACGCCGGTTGTCGTTGGGCTGGGCGACGGGCAGGGCGCCATCGCCGGCTCGGGTCGCCGGCACCGACAGCACGAACGGGACGAGCGCGCAGACGGTCAGGGCGGCGAGGCGGAGCATCGCTTTGGCCGATGTGAGGGGGTGACCTATTATCGCTCAGGACCCCCGCCATAGCGAGGTGGCAAGTCGGGGACGTGGCGCATCGGTCGGAAGGGCTGCCCCATGGCCCGATCCACCCGCATCGTGCGCGTAATCCGGAGACCTCTCACGTCCCGGAGCCCCCGTCATGCCCCGTCGTCTCCTCGCCGCGCTCGCCGTGGTGCTCGCCGCCTGCAGCTCCGACGACCCGGGCGGCACCGACGGCTCCTCGGCCGCCGTGACGGTCAGCGTCGTGCCCTCCGGTGTCGGCCCGCAACAGGAGTACGCCGTGTCGATCGATGGCGACGCCACCGGCGCCACGCTGGGCGCAGGCGCCTCCCGGCGCTTCGTCGTGGAGACCGGCACCCGCACCGTCGCGCTGACGGGGCTGCCCGCGTGGTGCGCCGCCGACGAGCCCGCGCGCGAGGTGCGGGTGGCGGAGGGCGAGGAGGCCACGGTCCGCTTCACCGTCACCTGCACGGGCGCCCGCGTCACGCTCACGACCGAGGGCGCCGCGCTCGACCCTGACGGGTACCGCCTCGTGGTGGACGGCGACGACGCGAACGCCGCCGCGCTGCCGCTATCGGGCACCGTGACCGTGCCCGTCCTCCCCGGTGAGCGGCAGA
>DASUOW010000071.1:0-8802 GCA_036276435.1 Gemmatimonadales bacterium | reverse complement strand
AAGAGGTCGATGGTATCCGGCTCGTCGGCGGCGCGGAGCGGGCGTGGGCGGCCCCGATCGGCCGGTGGGGAACGGTGTTCGCGCGACATGATGCCGCTCGCGAGCGTGGCCGCCAGCGACTCGGCGTACGTGTCGTCGAGGCGGCCGCCGGAGATGAGGGCGCGATACCAGACCGCCCCGAGCAGCCCGTCGATGGCCACCTCGACGTCGAGATCCGGGTGCAACTCGCCCCGGCCGTTGGCCCGCTCCAGGATCTGGCGCAGCACCGCCCGCGACGGCGCCACGAAGCGCTCGCGAAAGAGCCGCCCCACTTCCCCGTCGGTGTGGCTCGCCGACACGAGCCCCGCCACGCTGCGCCGCAGGCTGTCGCGGCCCGCCGTCTCGGCGAGCGCCGAGGCGAAGATCGCCAGGTCCTTCCGCAGCGAGCCCGTGTCGGGCACGCCGCCCGTCGTCACGTCGTCCTGGGAGAGGAAAGCCTCGACCAGCACCGCGGCGCGGCTGGCCCAGCGGCGGTAGATCGTCTGCTTGCCCACCGCCGCGCGCTCCGCGATGGCTTCGATGGTCACGCCGTCGACGCCCCGCTCCTCCAGCAACTCGGCCGCGGCCCGCAGGATCGTACGGCGCAGCCCCTCGTTGCGGGGGCGACCTCGACGGCGCGGCGGTTCGGACGACGGCTCCACGGCAGTCATCAGCTCCCCTCCCAGCGTAACGAGACGAATCGTTCCATTATAAGGAACGACCGCCCGGAGCGCGAGAGTGGCGGCTCACCGGCGCCGGAGCCGCCCTCGCTCAGTCGGAAGGGCTCAGCCGGCCTGTGCCACCCGGTTCCGCCCCGCCTGTTTCGCCGCGTAGAGCGCGTCGTCGGCCTGTTGTACCAGCTGGTCGAGTTGCTGCGTCGTCTCCCCCCAGTGCGCCACGCCGAACGAGGCCGTGAGTGTCCAGGGCGCGCCCTGCCACGTCCAGTACGACTGCTCGAGGACCCGCCGCACGCGCTCGGCGAGCCGGCCGGCGGCCTCGAGCGTCGCCCCCGGGAGCCAGATCGCGAACTCCTCGCCGCCGATGCGCGCGGGCACGTCGCTCGCGCGCGTCTCGCGCCGCAGGATGCCGGCGACGTGCAGCAGCGCGTCGTCCCCCGCCGGATGGCCGAGGGTGTCGTTGAGGCGCTTGAAGTGGTCGATGTCGAGCACCACGAGGCCGGCACGACCCACCCTCGGGTCCTGCATCGAGACCTGCAGCTGCCGGCGGTTGGCGAGGCCCGTCAGCGGATCGCGCGCGGCGGCGGTGCGCAGTTCGAACGCCTCGCGGGCCCGCGAGAGCTGCGGCACGGCGCGCCGGATGGCATCCTGCACGCGCACGAGCGCGGAGGGCGGCAATTCCCCGCCCCGGGGCCAGATCACCACGCCGCCGAGGCGCTGGCCGCCCTGATCGACGGCGAGCAGCACGGCGGGGCGTTCCTGCCGCCGCCGGTCGGCGATGCGAGGGCCGAGAGGCGGCTCGTCGGTCTGCAGCAGGTCGGGGCCTTCGTGCACCAGCCGGGCGAGCGGGGTCTCGGCCGCGGCCACGGCGCCCTCGAGGCGCGCATCCGCGGCCCCGCCAAGGCCCACCACCGTCACGCCGGGCGGGAGGGCCATGGCCACGATCACGTCGCCGCCCGTGAGCGCCTCGAGCTCGAACGCGAGGCGGTGCGCCACGCTGGCGAGCGACTCGAGGTGGCCGGGGTTCTGCTCGGCGCGAGCCATGGCGGTCAGGCGCGGGCGGCGCTCGAGCGCGTCGAGGAGCCGCTCGAGCTCCTGGGCCGCGCGGTCCAGCGTGCCGGCGGCCGTGGGGTTGGGCAGCAGGGCCGCCGAGACGGCGCCGTTCCGCGCGCGCAGCACGAACGTGCCTGCATCGAGCCGCTCCACCGATGGCCGCGCGTCGCGCTGTGCCTCGGCGATCCGGTGCTCGAGCGCGGCGAGCTCCGCGCCGGCGAGCGACGGCTCACCCGCCACGAACCGCTCGGCGGGCGCGCTCTCCACCGGCGGCGCGAGTGCCCACACCGCATGCGCGCCGATGGCACTCTGCAACCAGTCCAGCGAGGCATCGGAAACGATCAGGCCGGGCGCAAGGCCCGGCCCGGTACCCGCTGTCCGCCGGCGGGCGGCGAACCAGCCCACCGCCGCGCCCGCGAGGGCTGCCAGCAGCTCGCTCAGCGCTTGAGCCATCCGCGCTTGCCGAACTTGTACCAGATGACGGCCGTCACGACGAGCATCAGGACCCACACCATGACGTACCCGTAGCGCCAGCGCAGTTCGGGCATGTGCTCGAAGTTCATCCCGTACACGCCCACGATGAAGGTGAGCGGCAGGAAGAAGGCCGAGAAGACCGTGAGCACGCGCATCACCTGGTTGGTCTTCTGCGAGGCCAGCGCCAGCTGCAGGCTGGTCAGGTTCGTGGCGTAGTCGGTCAGCTCGTCGGCGTAGAAGTGGAGGCCTTCCGCCTGCTCCCGCACGTCGGTGTAGAAGGGGAACATCGACTCGGCCGTCGGCGTGATCCGCTGCAGCATCTCGTGGGAGCGCCACAGCATCCGCTTCATCACCGTGGCGCGCCGGCGCAGCCGGTAGAGCTGCAGCAGGTCGTCCGCGTCGTGCTGGCCGCTGAAGAGCGCCTCCTCGAACTCGTCGATGCCGGCCTCGATCTTCTCGAGCGGCTGCTCGTACGTGCCCAGCCCAGTGGCCACGATGTCGAGGGCGAGGTGCTGCGCCTCCACCTCGGGGGGCTCGTCGGCGCCCATGCGCCCGTCACTCCAGCGCTCCACGACCGCGGCGAGGAACGGCAGCTCCGCGCGGTGGATCGTGACCACGAAGTCGCCACCGACGAACAGCGCCAGCTTGCGCGTCAGCTCGTGCACGGTGGAGCACTCGTCGGTGGCGGCCGCGTCATGGACGCGGAGGATCACGAACAGGTTGGAGGCGAAGCGCTCGAACTTCGGCAGGTGCTCGGGGTCCAGGCAGTCGCGGACCGACGTGGAGTGGAGCCCGAAGCGGCGCGCCACCTTGCGCAGCTCGTCGGGCGACGGCTCGATCACGTCCACCCAGCGGCACTTGTCGGGGCCCTCGCGCACCACGCGCGTCGTCATGCGCGCAGGATCCGGCTCGCGGCCACGGCCGCACCGAAGCCGTTGTCGATGTTCACCACCGTGACGCCGGCCGCGCAGCTGTTGAGCATCGCGAGCAGCGCCGCCAGCCCGCCGAAGCTCGCGCCGTAGCCCACGCTCGTCGGCACCGCGATCACGGGGCAGCGCACCAGGCCGCCCACCACGCTCGGCAGCGCGCCCTCCATGCCGGCCGCGCAGATCACCACGCCCGCCTCGTGCAGGCGCTCGGCCTGCGACAGCAACCGGTGCAGGCCCGCCACGCCCACGTCGGTGAGCCGCTCCACCCGGAGCCCGAACGCCGTGGCGACGGCGGCGGCCTCCTCCGACACCGGCAGGTCGCTCGTGCCGGCCGAGATCACGAGCACCAGCTTGCCGGCGGGCTGCGGCCGCGGGTCGGGCGGCAGCCACGCGACGCGGCCCAGCGTATTCCACTCCAGTCGCGGAAACCGGGCGGCGAGCCGCTTCGCCTGACGCTCGTGCACGCGCGTGCCGATGAAGCTGCCGGCGCTCGCGGCGAAGCGGGCGCAGATCTCCTCCACCTGCTCGTCCGTCTTTCCCTCGCAGAAGACGACCTCGGGCTGGCCCTGGCGCAGCTGGCGATGATGATCGAGGGTGGCGTACGGCAGGCGCTCCACCGGGAAGTGCCGCAGCCGCTCGAGGGCGGCCGCCGGCTCGAGCCGGCCGGCCGCGACGTCGGCGAGGATCGCCTGCAGCTGCTCGGGAGTCACGCCACCCTGACGAGCGGCTCGGCGCGCTCGAGGTAGGCGAGGAAGATGGATTCCGCCTCGGCGAGGCGCTCCACCTGGAAGAGCCGCTGGCGCAGCTCGCTCGCGCCGTGCAGCCCGCGGGTGTACCAGCCGAGGTGCTTCCGGAACTCGACCATCGTCTTGCGGGTGTCGCCCTGCAGGCGGATGGCGAGACGCGCGTGCTCGAGGGCGACCCGGAAGCGCTCGCCCGCCCCGGGGGCGGCGGGGTGCTCGCGCCCGGCCAGCAGCGCCTGCGCATCGCGGAAGATCCAGGGATTGCCGAACGCCCCGCGGCCGATCATGGCGCCCGCGCAGCCGGTGTGCGCCCGCAGGCGCACCACGTCCTCGGCCGACGCGATGTCGCCGTTGCCGATGACGGGAATGTCGAGCGCCTCGACGACGCGCGCGATCTCGTCCCAGTCGGCGTGACCGCCGAACATCTGCGTGCGCGTGCGCGCGTGCAGCGTGAAGGCGCGTGCGCCGGCGTCCTGCATGCGGAGCGCGATGCCGACCGGATCACGGGTGTCCTCGTTCCAGCCGCTGCGCGTCTTGACCGTGACGGGCAGGTGCGTGGCGCCGATGACGGCGCGGATGATCCGCTCCACCAGGGCCATGTCGCGCAGGCAGCCCGAGCCGCCGTTGCGCTGCACCACCTTCTTCACCGGACACCCGAAGTTGATGTCGATGAACTCGGGGGCGTAGTGCTCGGTGACGAGCGCCGCGGCCTCCGCCATCGCGTTCGCGTCGGCGCCGTAGATCTGGATGCCGATGGGGCGCTCGTGCTCCTCGAACTCCGCGCCCTCGAGCACGCTCCCGATGCGCCGGCGGATGGCTTCCGACGAGAGGAACTCGGAGACGAGCACGTCCGCCCCGTGCGCCCGGCAGATCTGCCGGAACGGCCCCTCGGACACCCCGGCCATCGGCGCGAGGATGAGGGCGAAATCGTGGGCGGAAGGATACGGCAACTGCATGCGCCCAAAATACTTGGAACCCGGCGACAGGGGCAACGCCCGGCTTGACGCCGGTCTCTCCACGGCGTAACCTCGCCCGGTCGCTGGTTTCCCCACCCCACTTCCGGACGGCCGCATGACGACCCTGTCGCAGATGCTCGACTACAACCGGCAGTGGGCCGCCGAGATGAAGGCGAAGGACCTCTCGTTCTTCTCGCGCCACTCCGACGGCCAGCAGCCCGCGGTGCTGCTCATCGGCTGCTCGGACAGCCGCGTGCCGATCGAGAACATCACCGGGGTGAACCCGGGCGAGATGTTCGTGCACCGCAACATCGCCAACCAGGTGCACGGCGCCGACCTGAGCGCGCAGTCGGTCATCGCCTACGCCGTCGATGCGCTGGGGGTGCAGCAGATCCTCGTCACGGGCCACACGGCGTGCGGCGGCGTGAAGGCCGCGACCGCCGAGCCGCGCCACGGCCTGGTGGACCACTGGCTCGGCAGCCTCCGGATGCTCTGGCTCCGCTACCGGGACGAGCTGCAGGCGCTGCCCTCGGACGAGGCGCGGCTCGATCGCCTGGTGCAGTACAACGTGCTGCTGCAGATCTACAAGCTGGCCCTCAACCCCACCGTCCTTGACGCCTGGCGGGAAGGCCGGTCGCTCGCGCTCAACGGCCTCGTCTACGACATCGAGACCGGCCTGCTGACGAGCCTGGTCACGGGCATCGACAGCATCGAGGCGGCGCGCGAGCAGCTCGGCGGGTTCGACCCCGCGTGAGTGTCCCGAAGATCGATTGACACTCGGGGAAACGCCCGGGTAGCTTGCCGCCACCTCAATCCGGCTACGTCCCATGCGCCTCAGCGACTTCATCGCACGCGATGCGGTGAACCTCGAACTCCAGGGTACGACGCGCGACGCGGTGCTCGAGGAGATGGTGCGACTGGTCGGCTTCGACGAGCGGTCGTCCGCCACGCTGCTGCGCATCCTGCGCCGGCGCGAGAACCTCGGCTCCACGGGCGTCGGGCGCGGACTCGCCCTGCCCCACTGCCGCTCGCTGGTGGCGCCGCGGCTCAAGCTCGCCTTCGGCCGCCAGCCGAAGGGCGTGGAGTGGCAGGCCATCGACAACCGGCCCGTGCACCACGTCTTCCTGATCGTGGCGCCCCCCATCGAGGTGTCCAACCAGTACCTGCCGGTCCTCGGACGCATCGCGCAGTTCGCCAAGGAGACCGACATTCCCGAGAAGCTGGCCGGGCTTTCCACGCCCGACGACTTCTTCGCGCTGCTCGAGTCGCGCGGCGCCTGACCCCCTCCGGAGACGCGACATGCCCCAGGACAACCCCGGCATCAACTGGGCCGGTGTGCTCGGCCGCATCGCCGCGGCGGCCGTGCTGGTGTTCGCCACCTTCAATCCGTTCGGCAAGTCGTGGTTCCACTGGGTCATCCTGCCGATGATCCAGCAGAAGCGCTTCTTCCTCGATCCGTTCAAGGTGCTCGCCGGGATCCTGCTCGCGGCACTCTGGGTCTTCTTCCTGCGCACCAGCCAGCGCTCCATCGGCACGCTCGGCGCCTTCTTCACCTTCGCGGCCTTTGCCGTGCTGATGTGGATGCTGAGCTACCTCGGCGTCATCACGCCGACGAGCAGCAAGTCGATCGCGGTCCTGACGCTCATCGCCATCACGCTGGTGCTCGGCATCGGGGCGTCGTGGTCGCTGATCCGGCAGCGGGTGACGGGGCAGGTTGAGGTGGATTAGCGCCCTCTCGCGGGGCGCGAAGCGAAGAATCGGGGCGCATCGGTCACGGCGCCCTTTGTCGTCCTGAGCGCAGCGAAGGACCGGGGGGCAGACGAACGAACAGGCGGAGCCGGATCGCCGCGCTGAGACCCAGATCTCCACCCTCTGCTCTCGCGTCAGAATCGGCGACTCGAATGAAGTCGTCATCGTCGGCCAGGTGTCCACTCTTGCTTCGACGAGATGGCCCCGTATTACTTCGACGCTGACGAGCATCATGCCGCTTCGACAGGTCGTGCCGGGGAACTGGCCAACGCGGCGACGCACGACCAACGCGACCTCATGCAAACGCCCGCGCCAAGGCTGGCCCATTGAGCAGCGGAACAGTGGCCCCCTCACTCGACAACGGCTCGCAGGAAGCGGCCAACCGCCCGTGGCACACGCAGGCGCCTGACGATGTGCTGTCCGCCCTGAACGCGACTCGGGAGGGACTGACCACCGACGAGGCCCAGAGGCGCCTGGCCCAGCACGGCCGCAACGTGCTGGACAAGCGGGGCGGCGCGTCGGTCATGGAACTGATCTGGGGCCAGATCAACAACCCGTTGATCTGGGTGCTGATCGGCAGCGCGGTGATCGCGATGCTGGTGGACCCGGCGGAGGGCATCAAGAACGGCCTCGTGATCCTGGCGGTGGTGATCATCAACACGATCATCGGCTTCGCGCAGGAGTACAAGGCGAGCAAGGCGATCGAGAGCCTGAGCGCGATGGTGCCGGAATTCGCCACCGTGCAGCGCGACGGCGAGCGCGTGCAGCTGCCGGTGGCCGAGCTGGTGCCCGGCGACGTGGTGTTCCTGCAGAGCGGCGACAAGGTGCCCGCCGACATGCGCCTCTTCCACTTGCGCACGCTGCAGATCGAGGAAGCGGCGCTGACCGGCGAGTCGGTTCCGGTGGAGAAGATGACCGAACCCGTGGCCGAGAACGCCGGCCTGGGCGACCGCAGGAACATGGCCTTCAGCGGCTCGCTGGTGACCTACGGCTCTGGCCTGGGCGTGGTGACCACGATCGGCAATGGCACCGAACTCGGCCGCATCAACACGATGCTGGGCGAGACCACCGAGCTGGAGACCCCGCTGAGCATCGCCCTGCACCGGATCGGCATCGTGCTCACCGTCGGCATCGCGGTGATCTCGGTGGTGATCCTCTTCGTGGGCACGGCCCGGGCGATGTCGGAAGGCGGCGTGGACATGCTGACCGGCCTGCGCGAATCGGTCATCTTCGCCATCACGCTGGCGGTGGGCGCCATTCCCGAGGGCTTGCCCGCCATCGTGACCATCGCCCTCGCCATCGGCGTGCAGCGCATGGCCGCCCGTCGCGCCGTAGTGCGCAATCTGCCGTCGGTGGAGACCCTGGGCAGCACCACCGTGATCTGCTCGGACAAGACCGGCACCCTCACGCGCAACGAGATGACGGTGCAGGCGCTCCATCTCCCGGGGTCGGGCGTGTACCGCGTGGAGGGCACGGGCCATGAGCCCGTCGGCCGCCTGTCGAAGGATGGCCCCGACGACGTGCACGAACTGCTGCTGGCCGGCATCCTCTGCTGCGACGCCACCCTGGAGCAGAAGGAAGCCCGCTGGCAGATCACCGGAGACCCGACCGAAGGCGCGCTCGTGACCGCTGGGGAGAAGTTCGGCATCCACACCCGGCACGCCCGCCAGCACCACGCCCGCCTCGACACGATACCGTTCGAGAGCGCCAACCAGTTCATGGCCACGCTCCACGACTGGGGCGTCGAGGGCAGGAAGATCATCATCAAGGGCGCGCCCGAGGTGGTGCTGAGGCGCTGCGACAACGTGGACCAGAACACGGTGCTCCACCAGGTGGAGGCGTTCGCGAACGAGGGCATGCGCGTGCTCGGCTTTGCCCAGAAGCGCTTCGACCGCGCCGCACTGGCCATGGAAGACTGTGCGCAGGGCTTCGAGTTCACCGGCCTGCAGGCCATGATCGACCCGCCTCGCACCGAGGTCATCGACGCCATCCGCGCCTGCCACCGGGCCGGCATCACGGTCAAGATGATCACCGGCGACCACATGGGCACCGCCCAGGCCATCGGTGAGCAACTGGGCATCGCCAAGCCTGGTGCCCAGGCCGTGACCGGCGTGCAGCTCGCCGCGATGGACGCAGCCGCCCTGCGCGAGATCGTGAAGGACCACAACGTCTTCGCCCGCGTGGCCCCCGAGCACAAGCTGGG
>DASUOW010000070.1:0-26192 GCA_036276435.1 Gemmatimonadales bacterium | reverse complement strand
CGCCGTCAGCCAGCGCGTAGCCGCTGGCGCCGGCGTCGCCGATCACGTACGGGGCGACGTCGTACTTCATGCCGATGGGCGCCATGCGGGTGGCGATGTCGCGCAGTGCCGATTCGTCGTCGAGCGACTGGTCGAGGTTGAGCGTCCGATAGTCCCAGTGCCCGTTCAGGGTGAACGGGTCCACCAGGAGCGGGCCGGAGGAGAGCGCGGCGAGAATGGTTCCCTGACCACGGTTCCAGTCGGCGATGAACAGGTCGCGCCGGTCGCCGCGGGTGCGGAGGTCGTAGTCGCGCCCGCCGCGCACGAATGCGTCGTCGGTCGGGTCGAGCGGGAAGAGCACGCGGACCCGGCCGTCCGGATCGGCGTGCAGCACGAGCAGGTAGCCGTCGCCGTCCGGTCGTACCGTCACCCGGACGGCATCGCCCGGGGCATAGCGGCCGTCGTTGCTGAGCCGCACCGAGATGGGTGGCCCGGCGACGACGAGCGTGGCGAGAAGCAGGGTGGCCAACATGGTGCGCCTCCCGAATGAGCGCGATGCACGGCGGAGTCAGCGCGGCGGAGTGCCTGGGACCCCTGACTCCAAGAGCATGAGGCATGCCGACTTGCGACCCGCAAACCGACCGGATTCCGGGCCGGAATCCGGACCGACGCCCTCGGTGCGTCGTCCGGCGGGGACAGGCTGTCCCTGCCGAATGACGATCCGGAGGCATTCGTAGCATGGGGGGCTGGGGGAGGGGCGTCAACGGATGGGGGCACACCGTCGCTCTCCCTCGCTAGAACTCGAGGTTCACCCCGATCGTCGGCAGCAGCCCAAGCTGCGAATTGAATTCCTGCTGCTGGGTCCGCTCGTCCCAGTACACCCCGCTCACGTTCTCGCGGTTGTACACGTTCTGCACGTCGAGGTAGAGGTCGAGCTGCGTGCCGCGGAATGCCCAGCGCCGGTCCACGCGCACGTCGAGCGCATGGAATGTCGGCAGCCGGTTCGCATTGTAGGCGGCGAAATCCAGCTCGCCGGTGTCGGGGCCCGAGGTGGCGTACGGCGTGTACGGCAGCCCCGACGCGATGCGGAACTTGCCGCTCACCTCCCACTTCGCGTTCGGCCGCCAGCCCGCCAGCACGTTGCCGATGGCGCGTGTCTCGAAGCTGCCGCTGCGTTCGATGCCGTCGAGCGCCGTGAACTCCGTGCGGTTGAGCGACAGCGACAGGAAGCCGTAGAACGGGCTCGTGCTCAGGCGCTTCTGCAGGAAGAACTCGACGCCGTAGCTGCGGCCCACGCCGGAGGAGCCGAGCGGCTCGAGACCCGCCGGGATGTCGGCGGAGACGTCGTCGAAGCCGGAGGGCTGGAGCACCGCCTGCGGCCGGAAGAGGCGCGTCGGGTACGCGCCGTAGTCCTTGTAGTAGACCTCGAGCTGCGCCTTGAGGTCGGCGCGGAAGAGCCGCTCGTAGCCGGCCACGAGCTGGTCGGCGCGGATGGGCGTCAGGCGGGCGGTATTCCCCGGATCGCCCACCAGCCAGATGAACTGCGGCGCCTGGTAGTAGCGGCCGGCCGACAGGTTGACCGAGCCCGAGCGCCCCACCGGCACGTTCACGCCGACGCGCGGCGCCACCCGGTACGCGTCGAGGAATTCGTACCAGTCGCCCCGCACGCCCGCGCTCACGCGCACGGCGCCCAGGAAGGCCACGCCCTGCGCGTAGGTGGCGTTGCGGAAGGCGGTGAACGAGGTGTCGACCGCAAGCGGGGCCGGCACGCCGAGGCTGTCCCGGCGCTGGTCGCCGGCCAGGGCGACCTCGTAGCGCAGGCGGCTCGCGAAGCGCGCGGTGTTGCCGATCGTGAGCTGCACGTCGCGCGCGACCTCGAGCGTGAGGTCGGTGCGCAGGCTGTTGTCGCCCTCGGTGGAGCGATTGCGGTAGAGGGGCGCCTCGAGCGAGTCGTTCTGCACGACGTCGAACGTCGTCCACGTCCGGCCCAGCGTCACCGCCAGCACGCCCCGCTCGAGCGAGCGCCGCCACGTGAGGCCGCTGAAGTAGCTGCGCTGCGTCGGCGCCGCGATGCGGCTGTTGTCGAAGCGGTTGTCCGCCGTCTCGTTGTTGAACTTGAAGTTGTCGATGGCGCCGACCGCGAGGAACGACAGCGCGTCGCGCCGGCCGAAGCGCTGGGTGAGCTTCACCTGCCCGTCCCAGTACTCGGGGATGAAGGCAAAGCCGGCGGCCTTGAAGAGGAGGTCGAGGTAGCTGCGCCGCACGCTCGCGAGGAAGGTGCCGTTCCGCCCGAGCGGCCCTTCGCCGATGAACCCGAAGCCCGTGGCCGAGAGATTCACCTCGCCCGCAAGGCGCTGGGCGTTGCCTTCGCGCAGCGAGAGGTTGGTGAACGACGCGGTGCGGTCGCCGTAGGTGACGCCGTAGCCGCCCGAGGAGAACGCCGCCTCGCGCACGAAGTCGATGTTGAGCAGCGACACCGGCCCGCCGGTCGAGCCCTGCGAGCCGAAGTGATTGATGTTCGGCACCTCGATGCCGTCCACCAGGAAGAGGTTCTCGAACGGCGCGCCGCCCCGCACCACGAGGTCGTTGCGGCCGCCGGTGGTCACGCCGACGCCCGGGAGAAGCGCCACGGCGCGCACCGGGTCCTCCTGCACGCCCGGCGCGCGGCGGATCTCCTCGGTTCCCAGGCTCTGCTGGCTGGTGGCCGACTCGAGCGACGGCTGGAAGTACGGCGTCGTCTCCGCCGCGAGCTCCTGCAGCCGCACCACGGCGGGGGCGAGCCTCAGGTCGATCTCGAGCGGCTTGCCCGTGCCCACGAGGATGTCGGTGAGCACGACGGGCTCGAACCCGATGGCCGTCGCCCGCAGGCGCCAGGTGCCGACCGGCACGTCGGTGAGGGTGAACCGCCCGGTCTCCGTCGAGACGACGGTCCGGCCGCCGTCGACGAGTTCCACCGTGGCCGAGGCGATGCCGGCCTCGCTCCGGCTGTCGACGACGCGCCCGGTGATGGTGCCCATGCGCTCCTGCGCGGCGAGGAACGGTGCGACGAGCGGGAGGAGGCACAGCACGACGAACAGGCCCCGGCGCAGGGGTCGCATGAGGCATCCAATGGTGTGAATGTCGAGTGGCCGGCGCGCTGCGGTACCCACGCCGGCCACCGGGGTTTCCTGCGTCACGGTACCGTCATGCGTGCTCGCGGGCGAGCAGGCGGCGCTTGCGATCCTCGCCCCAACGATAACCGCCGAGCCCGCCATCGCCGCGCAGCACCCGATGACATGGGATCAGCACCGCGATGTTGTTGGCGGCACAGGCGCCCGCCACCGCGCGCACGGCGTCGGGCCGCCCGAGGCGGCGCGCGACGTCGGTATAGCTGCGCGTGGCGCCGCGCGGAATCTCGCGGAGCGCCGCCCAGACCTCGCGCTGAAAGGCCGTGCCCTGCGGATCGAGCAGGGGCAGCGCGCCGTCGCCGTCGATGGCGGCGAGGACCTCGCGGACCGCGGGCGACTCCGCCGCGGGCGTGCGAGTCGCGTTGGGAAACTCCGCAGCGAGCGCGCGCTCGAGGGCGGCATCGTCGGCGCCCGGATAGACCGCGCACACCCCGCGTGCCGTCCACGCCACCAGCACCCGGCCGAGAGACGAGTCGCCGAAGGCGAACCGGATGTCGAGCCCCGCGCCACCGCGGCGATAGGCGCCGGGCGTCATGCCGAGATGGCGCGTCGCCGTGGCGTACGCCTGGCTCGACGAGCCGAAGCCGGCATCGAAGATGGCGCGGCTCACGGTGCTGCCATCCTGCAGGGAGCGGCGCAGGCGCTCGCTGCGCAGCCGTTCCGCATACGCGCGCGGCGAGAGGCCGGTGGCCGCACGGAAGGTGCGCTGGAGGTGCCCGGCGCTCACCCCCAGCTGCGCCGCGAGCGCCTCGAGCGACGGGGCCAGCTCCTCGCGCTCGAGGACGCCGCGCGCGCGCGTGACCAGGTCGGGCGTCTCCGAGGCCGGGTGGCAGCGGAGGCAGGCGCGGAACCCGGCCCCCTCTGCGTCCGCGGGCGCGTCGAAGAACACGACGTTCTCGCGCCGCGGACGGCGGGCGGGGCAGGAGGGACGGCAGTACACCCCCGTGGTGCGCACCGCGTACACGAAGCGCCCGTCGGCCGCGCGGTCGCGCGCGCAGACCCGGTCCCAGGCGTCGTCGTCGGTGTGCTGCATCGGGAGTCTCGTGATCGCCAGCGTGGTCATGTGGAGCGCCTCGTCTCGGGTCGATGGGACGATACGGCGCCGGCGCCCGGCACGCGTCCGGGTTCCTGCGGTCAAATTAGCCGGGGAGGGGCGACTACCTTCAGGCCCATGTCCCGACCCGGTCTCGTCTCCACCGCCTGGCTTGCCGATCGCCTCGGCGATCCGCGCCTGCGCCTGCTCGACGCGTCGTGGTATCTCCCCACCGCCAACCGCGACCCGCGGGCCGAGTTCGGCGCCGGCCACCTCCCCGGCGCGCAGTTCTTCGATCTCGACGCCGCCAGCGACCCGGCGTCCCAGCTGCCCCACATGCTGCCCACCGAGGCCCACTTCGCGTCGTACGTACGGTCGCTGGGCGTCTCGAGCGGGGACTGGGTGGTGGTGTACGACGGCTCCGGCAACAACCTCAGCGCGCCACGTGCCTGGTGGATGTTCCGCGCCTTCGGCCACCGCGACGTCGCCGTGCTCGATGGGGGCCTCGGAGCCTGGCGTCGCGAGGGGCGCGCGCTCGAGGAAGGCGAGGCGGCCACGATGCGTCCCGGCGACTTCACGGCGCGCCTCCAGCCCGGCATGGTCCGCCACCTCGACGCGGTGCGCGAGGCCGTGCGGGCCGGCGGTGCGCAGCTCGTGGACATGCGCTCGGCGGGCCGTTTCATGGCGACTGAGCCGGAGCCGCGGGCCGGCCTGCGGGGCGGGCACATCCCCGGCAGCCGCCACCTGCACTACGCCAGGCTGGTGGATGCGGAGGGCCGGTTGCTCGAGGACGACGCGCTGCGGGCCGTGGTGGCCGGGGCGGGCGTGGGCGAGGACCCGCGCCCCGTCATCGCCTCGTGCGGCTCGGGGGTCAGTGCCTGCGCGCTGGTGCTCGCGCTCCATGCCCTGGGCCGCGACGACGTTGCGGTGTATGACGGATCGTGGACCGAGTGGGGCGGGCGTGACGACACGCCGGTGGAGACGGGCCCCGCGCGCTGACCAACGTACCTCGAGGAGCGATGCCGATGCGCAGACTGGCCCTGGTGATGGGATGTGCGGCGATGCTCGCCGCGTGCGGCGACGACGACGATGACGGCAATGATCCGCCGGCCAACACGATCCAGGTGGTGAACAACGACTTCACGCCGAGCACGCTGACGGTGCCCGTGGGCACCACGGTGACGTTCAGCTGGCCGAGCGGAAGCGTGAACCACAACGTCGTGCCGTGGGCAGCGAACCCGGACGCGATCCCCGCGAGCCCGGACCAGCCCGAGCTGCTGGATGGGCCGCTGTCGTTCCAGACGACGTTCAACGACGCCGGGACGTTCCGCTACTTCTGCACCATCCACGGCAGCGTGGGCGATGCCGGAGAGCTCAGCGGCATGGCGGGCAGCATCATCGTCCAGTAGTCCTCAGCCGTGATCGTCCGCCGCGCGCCGCGCCGCCCACCGGGCGAGCGCGGCGCGTTCGGCGTCGCGGGCCTCGCGCTCGAGCGGATGGGCGCGATAGCCGTGCTCCAGCCAGAGCGCACCGTAGGCCGTCATCATGCCGTGCCAGCCCAGGCGCTCGAACTGGGCGACGTGCGCCGCCTCGTGCGCCAGCAGCCCCGGCATGCGCGCGAGCAGCCCGCCCCGCACGTAGATGGTGCGGCCGAGCGTGATGGCGCCGAAGCCAGGCGCGATGGGGAGTGCCGCATCCTCCACGACGCGGATCGCGTCGAGGGGCGCCTCGGGCACGAGCGGCTCGAGCGCGGCGCGCTCCGTCGCCGTGAGCGCCCGCGCCCGGCCGCCGTTGAGCAGCCGGCAGAGCAGCGAGAGCACCCCGCCCACCACCGGTCCGCCCACGGCGGCCAGCGGACGCGCGACCCGCCGGTGCATCAGGGCGGGCTGATCGCGCGCAGGTTCCGGAGGTACCGCAGCATGTCGGAGGTGCGGTCGAAGACGAGGACGTCCGGCTCGCGCAGCGCGCGCTCGCGCGGCTCGAGCTTGAGGTCGAGGTGCGGCCGGCGGCCGCGCAGGTGGAACGCCTCGCGCGGGGCGCCCACGCGGCGGCGGAACTCGTCGAGCTCGCCGAGGTCGTCCGAGGTGGAGAGCACGTGCGACCAGCCGCGCGCGAGCGCGTTCTCGCGGTCCATCACGATCATGCGCTGCTGTGGCGGGCGAGGAAGGAGACCGTGGCGCGCACCACTTCCGGGTCGCGCATGATGGCGCGATGGCCGAGTCCCCGCGTCTCCACCAGTTCGCCGCCGGACGCGATGGCGATGGCGCGTCCCTCGCCGATCGGCACGTCGTGATCGCCGGCGTCGTGGATCACCAGCATCGGGGCCGCGTTCCGCGCCGCGATGGCGGGGATGTCGAGGTCCGACCACTTGAGGGCGAATCGCGTCTCGAGGCTGTCCTTGATCCGCTCGCGCACGCGCGGCGTCAGGTGCAGGTGCCGCGCGAAGCGATGGAAGAACGATCCCGGCTCGGCCGGGGCGGCGATGGCCACCATGGGCGCAGGGCGCAGCCCGCGGCTCATCGCGAAGATCGCGGCCGCGCCGCCCAGCGAATGGCCCACCACGCCCGCCACCTCGCCCGACGCGTGGGCCACGGCGGTGAGCGCGGCGGCGAACTCGGGCAGCGATGCGCGCGTGCCGCCGGTCTGTCCGTGGCCCGGGCCGTCGAGCGCGACGACGCGGAACCCCGCCTCCACGAGCGGCGGCACGAAGAAGCGGAACCGGCTCGCGCGGCTGCCCCAGCCGTGCATCAGCAGCACCAGCGGGCCGCGCTCGCCCCAGGTCCACGCGGCGACTTCACGCTCGCCGTGCGGCACGCGGAACGCGTGGCCCGTCCGCAGGAACTCGAGCTCGCCCGGCCGCGTCTCGTGATGCGGCGGACGGCAGAAGATCGCCTCCCCCCAGCGCGCGGCCAGGCCGGGAGCCACCACGCCGACGGAACGGAAGACCGCGCGGAGCGCCATCACCCGCGCATCGACGTGCCCGAGCGGGTTGGCCGGCCGGGGTTGCCGCTTGCGGCGTGCGCTCACCGCCCGAACCCGGTGAGCGTCACCACCGCCACGACCACCACCACGGCGATCACGTCGAGGATGAGTCCCGCCTTGAGCATGTCGCGCGAGCGCACGCGTCCCGAGCCGTAGGCGATCGCGTTCGGCGGCGTGGCGACGGGGAGCGCGAACCCGGCCGACGCGGCGAGGGCGGCCACGGCCATGAGCGCGAGGGGCGGCATGTCGACCGCGGCCGCGAGGCCGGCGGCGACCGGCATCGCCATGGCGGCCACGGCGGTGTTGGAGGCGAACTCGCTCAGCAGCACGGCGGCGAGCGCCACGCCCAGCAGGAGCGCGATCGGGGGCAGGCCCTCGAGCCCGCGGAGGTGCTCGCCGAACCAGGCGGTGACGCCGCTCGATTCCATCGCGCCCGCGAGCGAGAGCCCGCCGCCGAAGAGCAGCAGCACGTCCCATGGGATCGCCTTCGCGTCGTGCCACGTGAGCAGCGGCCGCGAGGCGCCGTCCACGCCGCGCGCCTGGAACACGAACAGCAGCAGCGCGCCGGCGAGCCCGATCGAGGCGTCGCCGATGCCGGGCAGCAGCGTCTCGAGTCCGGGCAGCTGCACGGTGCCGATGGTCTTCGGCTGGCGCAGCACCCAGGCGAGCGCGGTGAGCCCGAAGATCAGCAGCACGGCCGCCTCGCCGCCGCGCAGCGGACCGAGGACGCCGCGCCGCTCGTGGAGCGTCGCCGTGGCCGCGTCGCCCAGCCGCACCTCGCCGCGGAAGAGCACGTGCACCAGCAGCGCCCAGCAGAGCGGCAGCAGGATGAGCACGCAGGGGATGCCCACCATGAGGTAGCTGGCGAAGTCGAGCGGCGCGCCGAGAAGCTCGCGGGCGGAGGCGGCGAGGATGAGGTTGGGCGGCGTGCCGAGGAGCGTGCCCATGCCGCCGATCGAGGCGGCGTAGGCGAGGCCCAGCAGCAGCGCCGTGCGCAGCCGGTCGGCGTCGCGGCCGTCCCCGAAGAGCTGGCCGATGGCGAGCGCGATCGGGTACATCATGGCGGCCGTGGCGGTGTTGGAGATGAACATCGACAGCAGCGCCGTGGCGGTCATGAATCCGAACACGATGCCGCGGCCACTGCGGCCCGCGCGCTCCACGATGCTCAGCGCGAGGCGCGTGTGCGCGCCCCAGCGCTCGAGCGCCGCGGCGAGCAGGAAGCCCGCGAGGAAGAGCAGGATCATCTCGTTGGCGTACGGGGCGGTGACGTCCTTCATGCTCACCACGCCGTGGAGCGGCAGCAGGATCACGGGCAGCAGCGACGTCGCGGCGAGCGGCACCGGCTCGCTGAGCCACCACAGCAGCATCCAGATCCCCACCGCGAGCACCTCCCGCTGGTCGGGCCCGAGGCTCGTCGGGGCGACCCGCAGGAACACGAGGTAGGCGACGGGGCCCGCGACCAGCGCGAGCAGGCGAATCCAGCGACGGACCGGCGTGGCGGGATCTGGCATGCGCGGAAAATGGGCGGTGGATCCCCCGCGTCAAACTGCGACCCTCCCGGTCGGGCTCCGGTGTACCTAGCTTGTCCCGCCGCCCGGTGCACCGGCGGACGGACTCCCACGACCACGGACAGGCCATGATCTCGCTCGAGATTTACAAGCTCCTGCACATCCTCGGTGTGCTCGTCACGTTCGCCGCCCTGGGCGGCCTGGCGCTCACCGTCCTGAACGGCGCCACGAAGCAGGGCAGCAGCGCCCGCAAGACCATCGCGATGGCGCACGGCATCGGTACCTTCGTGATCCTGCTCGGCGGGTTCGGCGCGCTTGCGCGCCTGGGCATCAACGGCGGGCTGCCGGGCTGGATCCTGGTGAAGCTGGCGATCTGGCTCGTGGTGGCCGGGCTGGTGGTGGTGCCGTACCGGAAGCCGGAGCTGGCGAAGCCGATCTTCTGGCTGCTGCCGGTGCTCGGCGCGGTGGCGGTGGGGATGGCCCTCTGGAAGCCGTTCTGACGAGGGCGCTGCGCGCCCTCGTCATTGCGAGGAGCGAGCGCAGCGAGCGACGAAGCAATCCGGGCGCATCGGCACGGCACTCCGTGTCGATGCGCCCGTCCGCATTTACCGCCGCCGAAGCCCCACCGTCGACACCCCGCCCCCGATCACGATCGGCAGCATCTGCGACCGGAAGCCGGGCGCCTCGATGCGCACGTACTGCGTGCGGCAGTCGGCCATGAGGTTGATGTCGAACAGCAGGCGGAACTCGCCCCGGTTGTTGGCGAACGTCGCGTAGGGCTGGCCGATCATCTGCAGGTGGGCTCCCGCCAGCGGGCCGCCGCCGTCCACGTCGCGCACCACGCCTTGTACCACCCCCTGCACGGGAGCGCCGGTCGAGTCCTTCGGGATCTCGCCGCAGGGGTTCTCGGGAATCTTCGAGCTCTCGAGGGGACGCGTGGCGAGCGGGCCGGCATCCTCCACGGGCGCGCCGCGCTTGCGGCCGAAGATGCGCTTCGCTTCCGACTCCATCGTGACCTCGAGCGCCACACCCTTGGGCGTCTCGGGCGCGCCCGCATCCTCTGGCGCGTTGGGCTCGCCCGGCGGCGCCGGCGCCCCGGCGTTCTCCGACGTGCCCTCGGACCGCCTCGCGTCGGGCGGCGCGTTGGGCTCCGCCTCGGGCACGCGGTTGATGGCGCGGGGTGCCGGCGGCGTCACCGCCGGCGGCGGGGGCTCCGGCTGCGGCTGGGGCTGGGGCGGAACCGGCAGCGGCACGGGACGCGGCGGAGGCGGCAGGTAGATCATCGCCACTTCCCGCATGTCCTTCGGCGCGGTGGGCTGGGGCTGGTCGAGCGCCTGCTCGGCGGCCCGCTTCGCCAGCAGCAGCGCCACCATGATCAGCACCAGATGCGTCAGCGAGCTCACCGTGAAGGCGAGCCAATCCCGCTCCGTCTCGACGGGGAGCTGGGCCTCGAACGATTCCGATGGCCTGCGGCGGGGCATCAGGATTCAGTACGTCTGGCGACGCACGAACGTTGGGCCGGACGGGATACTGGCACGCATAGGGGACGCAAAATAGCCCCCGGGTGGCACCGGGGGCATTGGGTGATCCGACAGGGACTCAGGCGGCCCGCGAGACGCCTCGGCGGGCGAGGACGGCCAGCCTGTAATCGTGCTCGAGCTGGTCGTAGATCGAGCCCCAGTCCCGCAACTCCGCCGTGCGTCTCGCGTTACGCGACAGCTCGTGGCGCAGGGCGGTGTCGCGGACGATCCTTCCCAGCTGCTCCGCGAAGCTCGCCACGTCGTCCGGCCTGGTGTACAGCGCGTTCCGTTCGTGGGCCGTGAAATCGAGCACCCCGCCCGCCTCCGCGACCACGGGAGCGCAGCCCGACGCCATCGCCTCCAGGAGCACGTTGCCGAACGTCTCGGTCGTGGACGGGAAGGCGAAGATGTCGGACGACGCATACGCGCGCGACAGGTCGGGCCCGTGCAGGAACCCCACCAGGTGCACGCCCGGTATGCGATGCCGGCGGAGCGTGTCCTCCATGATCCCTTCGCCCACGATGACCAGCTGTGCCCGGCCGCGCGCGCCCTCCAGCTGCTCCCACGCCTTGAGCAGGAGCGGCAGGTTCTTCTCCGGCGCCACCCGCCCGACGTAAGCGACGAGCGGATCCTCGGGGCCCACGCCGAACTGCGCCCGCCACGCCTCGGAGCGCCAGCCCGGGTTGAACTCGTCGGCGTCCACGCCGCGCGACCAGATGCCGGTGTGCCGGATGCCCCGCCGGTGCAGGTGCGCTTCGTAGATGCGGGACGGGCAGAGCACCTTGTGGGCGTGCCCGTAGAACCAGCGGAGGTAGGTCCAGCCGGGACGGATCAGCGTCTCCAGCCACTTTCCGTAGCGGCCGGCGTAGCGCTCGTAGTCGGTGTGGGCCGAGCAGACGATGGGCAGGTCGAGCGCCCGCGCGGCCCGCAGGCCGGGGTAGCCCATCGCGAATTCGGTGGCGAGGTGCACCACGTCGGGCTGGAAGCGTGACAGGTCGGCGAGGATCTCGCCGGGGCGCGGGAACGCCCACTGGATCTGGGGGCTGATGAAGAACGACTTGCTCGGCGAGCGGTGCACCTCGGGGCGATCCGGCATGCCGGCGGGAAGCTCGTACGTGGCCGAGTAGACGCGCATCTCGTGGCCGCGCGCGTGCATCGCGTCGACCAGGCGGCGCAGCGTCGTGGCGACGCCGCTGACCATGGGCCAGTACGTTTCCGAGAAGATCGCGATCCGCATCCGCTTCCCAGGTTCGGGTCGTATCCGAAGATAGCCCGTCATGTGCCGACGGCGTCCGGGTGGGGACAAGATTGCGTCACGAGGCCGTGTGGGCAACGTTACGCGGCCGGACGGTGTCACGATCCAGCACGTCGAGGAGGGAACGCATGGAGGAGCTGCGCCTGCTGTGGGACTCGCCCGCGTGAGACGCATCGCACTGCTGCTCGTCGCGGCGCTGGTGGCCCCGCCCGCACTGGCAGCCCAGGCTGCACGTGCCGACGCGCAGCCGGCGCCGCCCGTCCCCGTCGTGCCGCACGGCTTCCTGGGCTACACCTTCTGCCGCAACGGCCTCGCCGAGAGCTGGGTGCGCGCCGACATCGTCGGCACGGCACAGGCGGAGGAGGTGCTCGCGCACGAGGGCGTGCATCGCGAGCAGGCCGCGGCCTTCCCGGACTGCGAAGCGTGGCAGGCGAGCCTCGTCTCCGCCAAGCGCGTCATCGAAATGGAGATCCCGGCCTACTGCGCCCAGTACCGCATCGTCCTCGCCCGCGGTGCGGACCCGGACTCGCTGCGGCTGGAGTATGCGCTGCGCATCGCGGCACAGGCTGGGGCCATCGAGAACCGGCTGGACGTGCGGGGGATGTTCAAGGAGCGGTGCGAGGTGGCGGGGAGGTAGGCCTTCACCTCACGCCGTCCCCTTCCGCACCCGCTCCAACGCCTCCTGCAGCCGTTCCTTCTGCTCTCCCGTCGCCCCGCTCAGGAGCTTCTCCAGCGCCCGGATGTGCGCCGTCCGCAGCGCCTCCTCCGAATTCACCGGCACGTCCGGCCGCACGCCGGTGCCTTCCCAGTTCGTGTTGGTGACCGGGTTCACCGCGCGGCCCGACGGCACCCACACGCCGAAGTGCTCCGTGACGCGCCGCATGCCGCCGGGATGCGCACCGCCGCCCGTGGTGTCGCCCACGATCTCGGCGCGCTTCTGCGTCTGCACGTCGTAGGCGAACTCCTCCGCGCCCGAGAAGGTGCGGTTGCTGGTGAGCACGTAGACGGGCTTCGTGGTGCCGTAGTGCCGGCCGCTCACCGTGGCCTTCGTGCGGAACTCGTCCCACCGGTCCTGCGGACGCCAGTAGAACCTGTTGATCAGGATCTCGCCGGGTCCGAGCAGGTAGCTGCAGACGAGGGCCACCATGTCGGGATCGCCTCCGCCGTTGCGGCGCACGTCGATGATGAGGGCGTCGGTGTTGCCGAGCAGGTTCATCGCGGCGGCGACGGCGGCGTCCGCCATGCGCGCGGAGAACCCGAAGCTGCGGATCTCGAGATAGCCCACGTTGCCCGGCAGCCGCTCGGCGCGCTCGATGCCGAAGTTCACCAGCTTCCCGAACGCCTCCGTCTCACGCGCCTGCTCGGCACTCGGCTCCGCGTCGGGCGGCTCGTCGGGCACTGGGCGCGCGCTGTACAGCACCTTCAGGTGCTTGTCGCGGCTGACGGCCTGGAGGTGCTCGGTGAGCGTATCGGCGAAGGCGCGGGCACTCGTGAGCCGGTCATACTCGCCGCGCTTCGCCCGCGCGCGGACGGCCTGCTCCATCTCCTTCGCCTTGACGGGGAAGACGTACGCGCCGTCGAGCTGCTTCAGCACGCCGTCGAGGACCTGGGCGCGCGTCGCCGCGTCGACGGTGCGATCCGGTCCCGGCGCGGGTCCCTGCGCGCCGAGCGGTGACGATAGCATGATGAGCATGATGACGGGGACGGAGGGCACGGGCGGGAACGACAGTCGCATCGGATGCTCCCACGGAGGGGTGAAGTCGTCCTCCCCTACGAGCCGCGCCCCGCCGGGGGTTTCGCGACCGGCGCCTCGGTGGTCCACGCGAGCTGGAAGCCGGTGGTGGCGCGGCTGAGCTTCTCGGCGGCCTGCGCGAGCCGGCTCGCGGAGGTGGATATCTCCTCGGTGGAGGCATTGAGCTGCTCGGCCGCGGCGGCGATCTCCTCGGCGGCGGCCGCATAGTCCTCGGTGCCGGCCGACACCTCCTTCATGCGCCCCGCGATCTGCTCGATGAGCCCGCGCACCTCCTCCGACGACGTCGAGATGCGCCGCGTCCACTCGTCGTTCGCCTCGGCCTCGTTCACCACGTTCTGCAGGCCGACCACGGCCGACTCGGCGGCGTCGCGTGCCGTCCGGCCGCCGGCGAGCAGGCGCAGCAGCCGTTCGCGCGCCACCTGCACCGACGCCACGACGGTGCTCACCGTCTCGCTCGTGGTGGCGGCCGCCTGCGACGTCTGGCCGGCGAGCTTGCGCACCTCGTCGGCCACCACACTGAAGCCCCGGCCGTCCTCGCCCGCGCGCGCGGCCTCGATGGAGGCGTTGAGCGCCAGCATGTGCGTCTGCTTCGCGATGGCGCGCGTCTGCGCGACGAACTTCTCGATGTCCGCCGACGCGCCAGCGAGCGCCTCGGCCTCCGCGGTGCCGCGCGCCACCTCGTCGGCGAGGCGCGCGAGCTCGGCGCTGCTCGCGTCGAGGCCGGCACGGTGGCGGCGCGCGAGCTCCGCGAGGGCCGCGTTCCGCTGTGCCGTCTCGACGGCGCCCGCCGCGAGCACCCTGGCGATCTCGAGGATGCGTGCCGCGTCGTCGGCCGCGGCGCGCACGGTGAGGGCCTGCTGGCCGGCGCGCTCGGTGAGGTCGCCGGTGGTGCCGGCCACCTCCTCCGTGGAGGCGTTCATCTGCTGGGTGGAGGCGGCGATCTGCTGCGCCATCGAGGCCGCGTCGCTCGCCGCGCCCTGGATGGCGCCGGTGAGCTCGCGCAGCCGGGTCACCATCTGGCCCACCGACGCGAGCAGCGGCCCGCCCTTCCGCGCGAGGAGGGCGGCCGGCATGTCGGGCACCTTGAGGTCGCCCTGGGCCACACGGCTCGCCACCTGCTCGGCGGTGATGAGCGGCACCATGAACTCGCGCTGCAGCCACGCCACGATGAGCAGTTCCGCGGCCGTGCAGAACCCCGCGAAGAGCAGCGCGCCCACGAGCACCCGCCGCAGGTGCGTGGCGTCGCCGGCCGGCACCAGGAACCAGAGCAGCACGGCCACCACCAGGGTCAGCGCCGCGACGGCCACGATGCCGATCGTGTGCAGCGCGCGGGTGGTGGACTGCAGGGATGCGCTCATCGAGCGCCGAGCGGAGGCATGGAGTGAAGGTACGGCAACGCCGCCGGGGATTCCACGGGCGCGAAACCCCATCCACCGCGGCGCGTAGGGTCAGCACCCCTCACCGGCTCGCCATGGCCCGATTCCGACCGCTCCTCCTGATCCTCGCGCCGGTCCTGTGCGCCGCGTCCGCATCGGCGCAGGTCACCCGCGGACACCTCGCCTCCGGCAGCCTCGCCATCACCAACGTCGCCGTGATCCCCATGACGGCGGACACCGTCCTGCGGAACGCCACCGTCGTGGTGAAGGATGGGCGGATCGCGGCGGTGGGCCTGGTGCGCCAAGTGAAGGTGCCCGCCGGGGCCCGCCGCATCGACGGAACGGGACGGTTCCTGATTCCGGGCCTCGCCGACATGCACGTGCATCTGTATGCCGACGGCACCATCCCCGACTCGGTCGCGCCATTCGAGCTCGGCGTCATGGTCGCCAACGGCGTCACCGCGGCACGCATCATGAGCGGCACGCCGGAGCACTTCGGCCTGCGCCGCGACGTCGCCGCGGGCCGTATTCGCGGGCCGCAGCTCTGGATCGCCAGTCCGCAGTTCGCCGGCAAGCCGTACGAGAACACCCGCGTCGTCACCACCCCCGAGGAGGCGCGTGTGGCCGTGCGGCAGATGGCGGACTCGGGCTACGACTTCATCAAGCTCACGCTCCACATCTCGCGGCCCGTGTACGACGCGGTCGTGGACGAGGCGGGGCGCGCCGGCGTCCGCGTCGTCGGGCACGTGGACCCGCAGGTGGGCGTCGCGCGCGCCATCGCGGCGGGCCAGCAGATCGAGCACCTCGACAACTACTTCGAGGCCGTCCTCGCCGACTCGGCGCCGGTGCGGGAGAGCGTGTCGGGCGGCCTGGTCTATCGGCTGCAGAACTGGCCCAGCCTCGACTACGTCGACGACCGGAAGCTCGCGGCGGTGGCGGGCGCCACGGCCCGGGCCGGCATCTGGTCCGTGCCCACGCTCGTGGTCTTCAACGAGGCCTTCGCCCTCGGGCTCTCCGACACGGCGATCCGCAACCGGCCCGACTGGGCGCTCATGCCCGCCGAGCAGCGCGAGCTGTACCTGACGACCCGCACGCGCTACTGGAGCCCGGCGAACGCGGAGGTGCGCACGGACGCACGGCGCCGGCGCTACGTCGAGGTGCGCAACGCGCTCGTACGGGCGATCCACGACTCGGGCGGCCGGATCATGGCGGGGTCCGATACGCCGGAGTGGTTCCACGCCTACGGCTTCGGGCTGCACCGCGAGCTGCAGGCGCTGGTGCAGGCGGGACTCACGCCCTGGCAGGCACTCGAGGCGGCGACGCGGCACCCGGCCGAGTTTCTCGGCGCAGCACGCGACTGGGGCACCATCGAGCCGGGGCGGCGGGCCGATCTCGTGCTCCTCGATGCCGACCCGCTGCGGGACATCCGGCACACGACGCGGATCGCGGGGGTGGTGCTGGGCGGAACGTGGATGGAGCGCGAGGAGCTGGACCGGATGGTGCAGGCCGCCGCACGGCGGCTTGGGCCGGGGGACTAGGCGCGCGTCAGCAGCAGCGTGGCAAGGACCAGCAGCGCGACCGTCAGCACGAGGATCAGGGGCCACTGCGCGCGGTCGGTGCGACCCGCCCAGGTCACGGCCATGGGAGGTGGCGTGCGCTGCGGTCCCGAGCGTACCACGGCCTGCGCCTCCTCGAGGGCATGCCCGAGCTCGGCAGCGGTGGTGAATCGTTCCTCGGGTGCGCGCGCGAGCGCCCGCAGCGTGAGCGTCTCGACCGCGGCCGAGACCGAGGGCCGCAGGTTGCGCAGCGGGCGGGGCGATTCGGTGATCGCGCGCGCGATGACCGCCTGCGGCGTGGCGCCGCTGAAGGGCGGCTCGCCAAGGAGCATCTCGTAGAGGACGGCGCCGAGCGAGTAGAGGTCGGCCCGGGCGTCGACCACGCCGCCGGTGGCCTGCTCGGGGCTCATGTAGGCGGGCGTGCCTTCCGCCCCCCGCTCCGACCCGCGCAGCGCTCGTGCGATCCCGAAGTCGGCGACGAGCGCGTGACCCTCCGAGAGCAGGACATTCTCGGGCTTGATGTCACGATGGATCACCCCCTCGCGGTGGGCGTAGTCCAGCGCGTCCGCCGCCTCCCGTGCGATGCGGAGCGCATCAGCCATGGGGAGCGGTCCCTCGCGCATGATCCGGTCGGCCAGCGTCTCACCCTTGATGAAGGGCATCGTGAACCAGAGCTGACCACCGTCCTCGCCGGAGTCGTGCACGGTGAGGATGTGGGGGTGCTGCAGCCGTGCCGCCATCCGGATGGCCTGCCGGAACCGCTCGCCGCCGATGGACGCGCCCAGGTCGCGGTGCAGCAGCTTGAGCGCCACCCATCGGTCGTGCCGGACGTCGTGCGCCCGGAACACGGTGGCGACGCTCCCGCGTCCCAGCTCGCGGTCGATGCGGTAGCGGTCGCGGAGGGCCTCGATGAGGCCGGCGAGGGGATCGGACATGGGGAGAATGTGCGTCCCGGAACGCGGGGGCGCCAGACGACGCCCGGGGGCGCGACATGATTAGATTGCGCCCTCTTCGGAGCCCAAGATGACCGAGACGACGCAGACCCCCGACACGTATCAGCCCGACCAGGTCGAGGCCAAGTGGCAGGCGCGCTGGACCGAGCGCCACACCAACGAGCCCGACCTCGACCGTGCCGAGCGGCCCTTCTACAACCTGATGATGTTCCCCTACCCGTCGGCCGAAGGGCTGCACGTGGGGAACATGTTCGCGTTCACCGGCAGCGACGTGTTCGGCCGCTTCAAGCGGCTGCAGGGCCACGACGTCTTCGAGCCGATCGGCTTCGACGCCTTCGGCATCCACAGCGAGAACTACGCGATCAAGGTGGGCGTGCACCCGGCGGAGCTGATCCCGCGGAACATCGCCAACTTCCGCCGGCAGCTCACGCGCATCGGCGGCATGTTCGACTGGCGCCACGAGCTGGCCACCACCGATCCCGCGTACTACAAGTGGACGCAGTGGCTCTTCCTGCAGCTGTACAAGGCGGGGAAGGCGTACAAGAAGAAGGCCGCCGTCAACTGGTGCCCCAGCTGCAAGACGGTGCTCGCCAACGAGCAGGTCGAGGGCGGGCTGTGCGAGCGCTGCGGCTCGGTGGTGGAGCAGCGGTTCCTGGAGCAGTGGTTCTTCCGCATCACCGACTACGCGGGCCGCCTGCTCGACAACCTCGACGACACGTCGAAGATGGACTGGTCGGCCACGACCAGCACGGCGCAGCGGAACTGGATCGGCCGCTCCGAGGGCGCGGAGCTCGACTTCGCCGTCGACAAGGGCACGCTGTCGGTCTACACCACGCGGCCCGACACCATCTTCGGCGCCACGTTCATGGTGCTGGCCCCGGAGCACCCGATGGTGCCCGGCCTCACCACCGACCCGCAGCGTGACGAGGTCGAGGCCTACCGCAAGGCGGCCGCGGCGCAGGACCTCGTCTCCCGCAAGGTGGGCGATCGCGAGAAGACCGGCGTCTTCACCGGCGGCTACGCCATCAACCCGGCCACGGGCGAGCCGATTCCCGTCTGGATCGCCGACTACGTGCTCATGGAGTACGGCACCGGCGCCATCATGGCCGTGCCGGGACACGACGAGCGCGACTTCGCGTTCGCCACGAAGTTCGGGCTCCCGATCGTGCGTGTCATCGCCGGCGAGGGCCAGGACGGCGACACGCCGCTCGACGAGGCCTACGTCGAGACCGCGCACGCGCGGCTCGTGAACTCGATGCAGTTCAACGACCTTCCCGCCGAGGAGGCGAAGCCGCAGGTCACCGCGTGGCTCGCCGGGAAGGGTGTGGGCCGCCTCAAGGTGCAGTTCCGCCTGTACGACTGGTGCATCTCGCGCCAGCGCTACTGGGGCCCGCCGATCCCGATCATCTACTGCGACGCATGCGGCGCGGTGCCGGTGCCGGAGCAGGACCTGCCGGTGGTGCTGCCGCCCATCGAGGACTTCCGGCCCGACGACACGGGCGTGTCGCCGCTCGCCCGGCACGAGGAGTGGTACTACGTGCCCTGTCCCACGTGCGGGGCGCGGGCCCGGCGCGAGACGGACGTGTCCGACACCTTCCTCGACTCGGCGTGGTACTACCTGCGCTACCCGAGCACCGAGTTCGCCGACCGGCCCTTCGACCCGGCCCGCACGCGGAAGTGGTGCCCGGTGGCCACGTATATCGGCGGCAACGAGCACGCCGTGCTGCACCTGCTCTACTCCCGCTTCCTGGCGATGGTGCTCCACGACCTGGGCCACCTGCACTTCGAGGAGCCGTTCGCGAAGTTCCGCGCCCACGGCCTCATCGTGAAGGACGGCTCGAAGATGTCGAAGTCCCGCGGCAACGTCGTCATCCCCGACGAGTACATCGCCCGCTGGGGGGCCGACAGCTTCCGCATGTACCTCATGTTCCTCGGCCCCTTCGGCGAGGGCGGCGACTTCCGCGATGCGGGCATCAGCGGCGTCCGGCGCTTCCTCGACAAGGTGTGGCAGCTGGTGGGGCACGCGGCGCAGGGCGAGCGCGGCGGGGAGATGCAGCGCGCCTTCCTCTCCAAGTGGCACCGCACCAAGAAGAAGGTGGGCGAGGACCTGGAGTCGCTGGGCTACAACACCGCCATCGCGGCGCTGATGGAGATGCTGAACGCCATCCGCGAGTGCAACTGCAGCGAACCGGGGCTGGTCGAGGAGTTCATCGTGATGCTGGCGCCGTTCGCGCCCCACTTCGCCGAAGAGTGCTGGGAGCGGCTCGGGCACGACGGCTCGGTGTTCGACGCGCGCTGGCCCGCGTGGGATGCGGGCCTGCTGCACGACGACACGCTCGAGCTGCCGGTGCAGGTGGGCGGCAAGACCCGCGGCAAGGTGCACGTCGCGCGCGGTGCCGACGAGGCCGCCGTGACGGCGGCGGCGAAGGGCGACGACGCGCTCAAGCGGTTCCTCGAGGGCAAGGTGATCCGCAAGGTGATCTACGTGCCCAACCGCCTCGTCAATTTCGTGCTGGAGTGATCTCGTGAAGTACCGGATGGCGATCGCGGTGCTGGCGCTGGTGAACGCCCTGGTGGCGCTCTACCTGCACCTCTACAAGATGGGCAAGGTCGGTGCGCTGGCGTGCAATGCGGGCGGTGGGTGCCAGGTGGCGCAGTTCAGCCAGTTCGGCTGGTTCCTCGGCCTCGACGTGGCGCTGATCGGCGTGGTGGGCTACGCGTTTCTCTTCGTCTGCGCGCTCATCGCGCTGCAGCCCGCGATGCTGGACGCGAAATGGACCAGCTGGGGCGCCTTCCTGATCATCGTACCGGCAGTGCTGTTCACGTGGCGGCTCAAGTACGGCGAGTGGGTGGTGCTGAAGACCTTCTGCCCGTGGTGCTTCATCTCGTTCGCCTCGATCCACGCATGCCTGGTGCTGGCGATTCTCGACCGCCGCCGGATGCTGCGCGGCACCCCCGCGCCGGGCAAGGAACCCGCCACCCTGCCACTGGCCGCATGACGGTTGCGGGGGGTGCACAAAAGCTGGTCGGCGTGTACATTCTCGCCGAGCGACAGGCACATCCGTGGGGATGTGCGACAGGTTCCGGATGATTCTCGGGGGCTTGGCGCTCGCGCCGGGCCCCCATCTTGCTGAACATTCCGATCTCGGCGGCAGGTGCCGCCAACCCCCGCCGTGAGGGACGGTTCACGGCATAACGTAGTCGGTATGCACGGCACGCCGGGCTCCGATTACACCTGACAGGAGCATGCTGCAATGCGTACCACCGGCACCGTGAAGTGGTTCAATGACGCCAAGGGCTTCGGTTTCATCACCCCCGAGGGCGGCCAGAAGGACTGCTTCGTGCACCACTCGGCCATCAAGGCCCAGGGCTTCCGCACCCTCGCCGAAGGCGACAAGGTGGAGTTCGACATCGTCCAGGGCCAGAAGGGCCCGGCGGCCGAGAACGTCGTGAAGCTCTAAGCACCACGCAGTCTTCTTCACGGTGACACGAGGCCGGATGCCCATCAGGGCATCCGGCCTCGGTGCATTTCCGTGGTGCCGGGCCCGGCCCGGACCGCCTAGCCTCCCGAGGCCAGCTTCTCGAACCGCGGATGCCCCCGCAGCGGGTCGAACGTGGGATCGATGCGCAGCCAGCCTGGCGACAGGTGGTACGGCACCGTCAGCAGCGGCTCCAGCACGTCGATCGCCTTCTCCTTGTCGCCGAGCAGCAGGTGGATGCGCGCGAGCTGGTGCTGATAGTACGGCCCGCTCCAGGCATCCTTGGCGATCGGTGCCATGGCGGCACCCCGTTCACCCGCGGACCGGGCCTCCTCACCGCGGCCCAGGTACGCCAGCGCGAGGCCGTAGAGCACGTTCGACTGCGGGTCGTTCGGCGTGCCACGCAGCTGCTGTTCGTAGGCGAGCCGCGCCGAATCAGCATAGGCGCGTGCGAGCGGCTCGTTGCCGATCAGGTGATGGACCTGCGCCTGCGTCAGCGCCCATACCGTGCGCTCGCCGCCGAACCGCTCCGGGCCGAGCGTGGTGAGGATGCGCCGGTCCGCCGAGTCGAGCGCCCAGTAGGTGTCGTAGTAGACGGCCACGTACGGCAGCATCGTCGGTCGCCCGAACCGGTCGTCGCCTTCCGCGAGATAGCTGCGGGCGCGCGGCAGGTCCCCTTCCGCCAGCGACACCATGACCAGTTCGTGGAGGTTCGACACGTCCTGCCCGAGGGCATAGGCGCGCTCCGCCGTGACGCGCGCCGACGGGAAGTCGCGCAGGCGGATCAGGTACCGGCTCAGGCGCGAGGCCGCGACGGCCGAGCGGGGGTCGAGGGCCGCCGCCTGCTGCAGGTGCCGGCGGGCGTTCAGCGTGTCGCCGACGACGCGCTCGATGTAGCCGACGGCCCCCACCAGTTCGGCATCGGAGGGCGCGCGCGCAAGGCCGGCCCGCAGCGTGGTCAGGGAGCGTTCGAAGTCGCGGTCGAGGAGCCGCTCCTGGAACCCCTTGGCGATCACCGTCGCGGGATCGTCGGGTGCGAGCGCGACGGCGCGGGCCACCGCGCCGCGCGCGGCCTCGGCGTCCTCCGGTCGGGGGGCCACGTCGGCGTAGAGCGTCAGGTGCGCGCGGGCGAGCCGAGCCCAGGCCAGCGCGAACGAACTGTCGCGGCGCGCGGCGTCCTCGAACAGCACCTGCGCACGGCGGATCGCCTCCGGCGCGCCGTTGTTGCCGTTGCCCCACGCCGCCTCGCCGCGCAGGTAGGCGTCCCATGCCTGCAGGTCCTTCGTCGGCCGGGATGCGAGGGTCTTCTGGGTGGCGGCGCCGAGGGCCACGTCGAGCGCGGTGGCCACCTGGGACGCGATGCCCGACTGGACCTGGAACACGTCGGTGAGCGCCGCATCGAACGGCTGCTGCCACTTGGTGGCCGGGGCGCCGTTCGGGCTCACCTCGATCAGCTCGGGGCTCACGCGCACTCGGCCCTGCTGGTCGGCCCGCTTCTCCCACCGCACGGTGCCCGTGAGCAGGAAGCGGACGCCGAGTTCCTTCGCGATCTCCTGCGGCGGCTTCGTCGTGCCGCGATACTGCACCGAGCTCGACCGCGCGATGACCTCGAGCCCCGGCACCGAGGTCAGCTTGCCGCGCAGCTCGTCGGCGATGCCGTCGGCGAAGTACGCATCGGCCGTGTCGCCCAGGTTCTCGAAGGGCAGCACCGCGAGACGAGTGGCCCCTGACGGCGAGGTCGTCTCGGACGTGGCCGCCTGGCCGCGGCGCAGGGCGAAGGCGGCCCCCGCGCCGAGCGCCAGCAGCAGCGCCGCCCCTGCGAGCATGGCCCGGCGCCGCCCGCGCAGCGCCGAAGCGTCCGCCGCGCTCGTTAGCGCCGTCGCGAACTCGATCACGCTGCCGAACCGGGCGTCGGCCTTCACCGCCATCGCGCGCTGCAGCGCCTGGTCCACCCCCGTCGGCACCTCCGGCCGCTTCGCCCGGACGCTCGGCGGCGCGGCGGTGAAGCGCTGCGCCATCAGCGCGGCGGTCGTGGCGCCGCGCCACGGCGGCTCCCCTGCGAGCATCTCGTACAGCGTCACGGCGAGCGCGTACTGGTCGGCGCGCGGGTCCACGTCGTCGTCGCCCGTGGCCTGCTCGGGGGACATGTAGGCCGGCGTGCCGATGGCGGTGCCCACCTGAGTGAGCTGCGCGGTGCCGGCGGCCTCGTTGCCGACGATGCGCGCGAGGCCGAAGTCGGCGACCAGGGTGGAGCCGTCCCGCGTCAGCAGCAGGTTCTCGGGCTTGATGTCGCGGTGCACGACGCCGTGCTCGTGGGCGTACTGCAGCGCCTGCGCGGCCTCGCGCACGATGCGGAGTGCCTCGCCCATCGGCAGGCGATGCTCGCGCACCAGCCGCTGGCGGACGCTCTCGCCCTCCACGTACGGCATGGTGAACCAGAATTGGCCGGCCGTCTCGCCGGAGTCGTGCACGGAGAGGATGTGCGGGTGCTGCAGGCGCGCGGCGGTGGTGATCTCGCGGCGGAAACGCTCGGGGCCGAGGTTCTTCGCCAGTTCGGGCTTGAGGACCTTGAGTGCCACCGGGCGCTCGTGCTTGAGGTCCTGCGCGAGCCAGACGGTCGACATCCCCCCGTCGCCGAGGGAGCGCTCGAGGGTGTAGCTGCCGCTCAGTCCCCGAGACAGCGCGCTCGTCAGGTCGGCCATGGACTCGGCTAGTGGGGGAGGGTGCTCGTCGCTCCTGTCGTGAATCTATGCCGGATGCGCGGGGCGGGAAGCGGGGGAGGCCGGTCCGCGGCGTCGACGGCCCAGCACTACTTCCCTTCCACCGGCACGCTTCGCATCTTCACGCAGCCGATCCTCCATCAATCCGCGACCATTCGAGGTTCTTCCATGGCCTGGCAGCGAGGTCATCGCGGCGCGTTGCCCGCCGACCCGGCCGACTCGGTACCGCAGGCGCCAGCCGTCGTGCTCGACGGCACGGTGCTCTTCCGTGTCACCGAGCAGATCGGCCCGTACAGCCGGGTCGATCGCGCCGCCGACGTGTCGCGCGTGCTCGATTCCCTGTCGCGGAACCCGCCTCCCGGCGGATTCACCGTCATGGCCACCGACGGGGCGGGCTACAGCGACCTCGCCATCGGGCCGCTCGTCCTCCATCGGATCGTGGACGCCGACACCGCGGGCACCGGCCTCAGCCGGCCGGCACTGGCGCACGCCTACGAGCGGGTGCTCTCGGAGGCGCTGACCCGGGCCTCGACGCGGCGGCGCAACGAGGTCGTGGACCGCCAGGTGGCCATCGCCGGCGGCTTCACGCTGCTGCTGCTGCTCGCGCTCCTGATCGGCGGCCGGCTCGTCGCTCGGACGCAGCGGCGGCTGGAGCGCCTGCGCGACGACACCATGGAATGGGAGGCGATCCGCCACCTCGAGGTGGTGCGGCACATCAGCATCATCGACACCCTGCTCGACCTGCTGCGCGTGCTGCGGTACGTGGCCGTCGTCCTGCTCGTGATGATCTACGTGCCCACCGTGCTCGGCATCTTCCCGGCCACGGCCCCGCTGGCGCGGCAGGTCGCGACCATCACGCTCGACCCGATCCTCGCCGCCGGGCGGGCGCTGCTGAACTACCTGCCGCGGCTGCTGGTGGTGGTGCTGGTCCTGGTGCTGATGCGGTACGTGGCGAAGCTCGCCTCGCTGGGCTTCCGCGCCATCGGCGAGGGGCAGGTGAAGGTGCGCAGCTTCCCGGCGGAGTGGGCGCAGCCGACGTCGCTGCTGGTGCGGGGCTTCCTCGTCGCGGTCACCTTCGCGCTGATCTTCCCCTATCTGCCGGGGGCCCGGTCGGACGGGGTGAAGGGCGTCACGATCTTCATCGGCCTGCTGCTCTCGTGGGGCTCGTCATCGGCCGTGACCAACCTGATCGCGGGGGTGGTGCTGACCTACACCCGCGCCTTCAAGGTCGGGGACCGGGTGGCGATCGCCGGCACGGTAGGAGACGTGGTGGAACGTTCGCTGCTCGTCACGCGCGTCCGGACCACCAAGAACGTGGACGTGACGATCCCGAACGGGGTCGTGCTCTCGACCAACATGGAGAACTACAGCACGGCGGCGGTGGGCCGGGGGCTGGTGCTGCACGTCACGCTCACGCTGAGCTTCGACAGCGACTGGCGCGACGTGCACAGGGTGCTCGTGGAGGCCGCGCTCGCCACGCCGCGCATCCTCCCGACGCCCGCGCCTTACGTGCTGCAGACGGCGATCGGCGACTTCGCGGTGGCGTACGAGCTCAACGCCTACACCGATCACCCGAGCGAGATGGACCTGACCCAGTCGGCGCTGCACGCGTCGATCCTCGACGCCTGCAGCCGGGCGGGCCTCGAGCTCGTCACGCCGACCGTGACGGCCTACCGCCGCCACCCCGCCTTCCGTCCCGTCGAGGCGAGCCAGGCCGGCGCGCTCAACGGCGGCGGCCAAATCTGAGGCCCACCGTCGCGAGGTACGTCTCGCGCAGGAAGCCCGCCAGCGCCGCGATGAAGCACAGCATCGCGAGCACGAAGAGCAGGGCGATGAGCTGCGAGTTGTCCGCCTGCAGCACCGCGTCCACGAACAGCATGACGATCACCCCGCAGACGCAGAGCGCACAGCACACCGCGAGCGTGATGGCCCCGTTGACGAGCTTCGCGCGGCGGGCCAGCACGGCGAGGTCGCCGTGCACGTTGGTGAGCTCCAGGTCGTCGGCCGCCTCCGCCTGACGGTCCAGCACCCGCGCCCGGTCCACGATGCGCGCGAGGCGTGCCGTGAGCACGCCGAGCGCGCTCACGACCGCCATCAGCAGGAAGACCGGCGCCGTGGCGACCGTGATGACGTGCGAGATGTCGTTGATCTGGTTCACAGCAGCCTCACGATCCAGTCGCCCACCACGTAGCCCACCGCCGCCACGCCCAGCCCGACGGCGAACATGTCCATGCCGCTGCGGACGATGCCGCGGCCGGTGAAGAAGCTTCGCGCCGCACCCACCGCGAAGTGGCTCAGCATGGCCAGCGCGAACGACGTCCAGATCACCCAGCGTCCCGTGCCCATGAGGAACGGCGCTACGGGAATGAAGGCGCCGAGCGCCGTGGCGGTCCCCGTGATCCAGGCCTCGCGCAGCGGCGTCCCGCTCGGCTCGCCGATGCCCAGCTCCTCGCGCGTCTTCTCGGCGAGGGCGCGCTCCGGATCCTTCATCACCTCGGTCGCGAGCTGCTCCGCCTGGGCGGCGGGAATGCCCTTGGCCTGGTAGATGAGGCTCAGTTCCTCGCGCTCGAGCTCCGGCATGAGCCGGATCTCCTCGCGCTCCATCGCGATCTCGTGCTCGTGGACCTCGCGCTCGCTCTTCGCGGCGAGGTAGCCCGAGGAGCCCATCGAGAGCGCGTCCGCCACCATGCCGGCGAGGCCCGCCACCAGCACGGCGTGGTCGCTGCCGAGCGAGGCCTGCGCGCCCAGCATGCCGGCGACGAGCCCGAAGTTCGCCGTCAGGCCGTCGTTGAACCCGTAGACCACGTTGCGGAGAAACCCGCCCGACGCCACGCGGTGCCACGGCTCCCCCGCCTCCGACACGCCGGCGAGGTGTGCGAGCTCCGTCGCATGTTCCGCGCTCTCCTTGGCG
>DASUOW010000069.1:0-11681 GCA_036276435.1 Gemmatimonadales bacterium | reverse complement strand
GGCGTGGTGCGCCTGTCGGACTGCTGGCGCGACGCGCACCTGCTGCTGCTGTTCTATCCGGGAAACGACACCCCTGGCTGAAACCGCCAACTCTCCGCCGTGCGCGACGAGATGACGCAGTTCGAGGCCCGGCGGGTGCGGCCCTTCGGGGTCAATCCGGCGCCGGCGGAGCGACATGCCGAGTATGCGAAGCGGCTCGAGCTGCCGTTCGCGCTGCTCAGCGATCCGGATCTCGTCGTGAGCCGCGCCTACGGCGCGGTGCATCCGGGCGGGGCGTCGATCAGCCGCACGGTGGTGCTGGTGGAGCGAGGAGGGATCGTTCGATTCGCACAGCCCGGGGCGCCGGGGGCGGATCTCGTGCTGGCTGCGCTGGGGGAGTCATGAGCGACAACGCCGAGTTCGATTTCCATGACAAGGTCGTCATCGTCACGGGCGTGGGCCGCGTGGGCCAGATCGGCAACGCGACCGCGCGCGCGTTCGGCCGCATGGGCGCGAAGCTCGTCGTGTGCGACCTCAATGCCGTCGCGGTCACCGAGCGCGCCAGGGAGTTCGCCGCCGAGGGCATCACCGTCCAGCCGGCGGCGGGCGACCTCTGCGAGCCCGACGTGGCGCAGTTCGCCGTGGAGGTGGCGCTCAAGCACTACGGCCGGCTCGACGTCCTGGTCAACATCGCCGGCGGCCTGACCACGCTGGGCCCCATCGAACAGGCCACGGTCGCGGACTTCGACCGCGAGATCGGGATCAACCTCAAGACGACGTTCGTGGCCTCCCAGGCCGCGATCCCGGCGCTCACGGACACGCAGGGCTCCATCGTGAACGTGGCGTCCATCGCCTACATCCAGCCGCAGGCGAACCTCGCCGTCTACACGGCGGCGAAGGCCGCCATCGCGGGCTTCACCCGGAGCCTCGCGCTCGAGCTCTTCGACCGCGGCGTGCGCGTCAACGCCATCGCGCCCGGCATGGTCCGCACCACCGACAACGTGGCCGCCGTGGGCGAGGAGGCGCACTACGTCGAGATGCAGCACATCACCGACGGGGTGCTCTTCCTCGCCAGCGACGCCGCCGAGGCCATTACGGGCCATATCCTGCCCATCACGCGCGGCCGGTTGTAGCCGTGGAGCTCGCCGGGCGCGTCGCCCTCGTCACTGGCGCCGGGCGCCGGCTCGGCCGCGCCATGGCGTCGGCCCTGGCGGGGCGGGGCATGACGGTGGCCATCCACTACTGGTCGTCGCACGCGGGCGCCGACGAGCTGAAGCGCGACATCGAGGCAGCCGGGGGACGCGCCGAAGTCTTCGCCGCCGACCTGTCCGATGCGCACTCGGCGCGGGCGCTGCCGGGCCGCGTCGTCGATGCCCTGGGACGGCTTGACGTGCTCGTGAACTCGGCGGCCGTCATGCACCACCTGCGCTTCGAGGACACCACGGTCGAGCAGTACGACGAGAGCCTCGACCTCAACCTGCGCTCGGTCTTCTTCTGCACGCAGGGTGCGGCGACGGCGCTGCGCGCCACGCGCGGCAAGGTGGTGAACATCGCCGACCTGGGCGGCCTCGAGCCGTGGCCCGGCTACGCGGCCCACTCGGTGAGCAAGGCGGGCGTCGTGATGCTGACCAAGGTGCTCGCCCTGAGCCTGGCGCCCGAGGTGACGGTGAACGCCATCGCCCCCGGGGCGGTGCTCGTGCCGGACTCCTACGACGAGGCGGAGCGGGAGCGGCTGGCCATCACGACGCCGGTCCGGCGCCTTGGGGCCCCGGCCGACGTCGTGGCCGCTCTGCTGTACCTGCTCGAGGGCGGGGATTTCGTGACCGGCGAGGTGCTCACGGTGGACGGCGGACGGCGTCTGCGCTGAGAGGGCCGCCCGGCCCCGAGGGACGTATATTTCCATGATACAGCGGCGGCCACTCGGGGCCGCTCGGATTCCAGTTCGAGGCTCAGCATGGCAGACCAGACGGTGCAGCGGGAAACGGTGGTGGTGATCGGGAGCGGGCCGGCGGCGTGGACGGCCGCCGTGTATCTCGCGCGGGCGAACCTGCACCCGCTCGTGCTCGAGGGCGCGCCGTCGCGGGAGATGATCCCCGGCGGGCAGCTCATGTACACCACCGACATCGAGAACTTCCCGGGCTTCCCCGAGCCGGTGGGCGGCCAGGAGCTGATGGGCCGGATGCGCGAGCAGGCTGAGCGCTTCGGTACGCGCATCGTCACCGACGACGTCACGAAGGTGGACTTCACCTCGCATCCGTTCCGGCTCTGGACCGGCTACAGCGGCCTCGTGGAGGCGAAGGCGGTCATCGTCGCCACCGGCGCGCGGGCCAACTGGATCGGCCTGCCCAACGAGGAGCGGCTCGCCCGCAACGGCGGCGGCGTCTCGGCGTGCGCGGTGTGCGACGGCGCCCTGCCGTTCTTCCGCAACCAGCGCCTCGTCGTGGTCGGCGGCGGCGACAGCGCGATGGAGGAGGCCAGCTACCTCACCAAGTACGCGAGCGAGGTGGTCATCGTGCACCGGCGCGACAGCTTCCGCGCCTCGAAGGTGATGGCCGAGCGCGTGCTGGCCAACCCGAAGATCAGGGTGGAGTGGAATACCCAGGTCGTGGACGTGCTCGGCGACGACTTCATCACGGGCGTGCGCCTCGAGGACACCGTGACCGGCGCGCAGCGCACCCTCGAGTGCGCGGGCCTGTTCGTCGCCATCGGGCACACGCCGAACACCGGCTTCCTCGCCGGGCAGCTCGCGCTGCAGGACAAGGGCTACCTCGCCACCCCGGAGCCCTGGCGCACCGTCACGAGCGTCCCGGGCGTCTTCGCCGCCGGCGACGTGATGGATGCCTACTACCGGCAGGCCGTTACCGCGGCCGGCACCGGCTGCATGGCCGCGCTCGAGGCCGAGCGCTGGCTGGCGCATCACGACGTGGCGGAGGCGCAGCCGCCCGTGATGGAGAGCGCCGAGGCGCCGACGGGAGTCGCGAGTGCCTGAGCTGGTCGTCACCCAGCTCGTCAACGGGCGCTTCGTCGAGAACTGCTGGCTCGTCGGCGACGCGGAGACCCGTGACGCCGTGCTGATCGATCCCGGCGAGGAGCCCGCGCGGTTCCTCGCCGCGATTCGTTCGGGCGACTGGCGCGTGGGCGCCATCTGGCTGACGCACGCGCACATCGACCACGTGCTGGGCGTGCCCGAGGTGCGCGAGGCCACCGGGGCCCCCGTGCTGCTGCACCCGGCCGACCGGCCGCTGTACGACGGCGTGCCCGCGCAGGCGCAGTGGATGGGATTCGAGGCCGCGAAGCTGCCGCCGCCCGATGGCGCACTCGTCCCCGGCGACGTGATGCGCGTGGGCGGCCTGCGCTTCACCGTGCGCCATACGCCCGGCCACTCGCCGGGCAGCGTGAGCTTCGTGGGCCACGGCCGCATCTTCGGTGGCGACGTGCTGTTCCGCGAGTCGATCGGCCGCACCGACCTCCCCGGCGGCGACTTCTTCTCGCTGATGCGCAGCATCCACGGGGAGTTCCTGGTGCTGCCCGACGCCACGATCGTGCACAGCGGGCACGGCCCCGACACCACCGTCGGCGCCGAGCGCTCGGACAACCCGTACCTCGCGGGAGCCATCCGCGCATGACGTCGGGCGTGCTCGTCGAGCAGCGCCTGTTGTCCGAGACCGCCCGCGTTCCGCTCGACATCGCGCGCTCGGTGCTCCCCCCGCGCCTGCGGCCCGATGCCACCCTCGGCCTGCTCGACATCTCGGAGTACTTCTCCGACACGAGCGGGGGCGTGCGCACCTATCTCATGCAGAAGGCCCGCTACGTCGAGCGGCACGCCGAGCTGCGGCAGGCCATCCTCGTGCCCGGCGAGGCCGACGCGATCGTCGAGACGTCCGGCGTGCGCTGCTACCGGCTGCGCGGGCCGCTCATCCCGTTCCAGGCGTCGTACCGCTTCCTGCTGGCGACCCGCTCGACGAGCCGCATCGTGGCGCACGAGCGGCCCGACATCATCGAGGTGGGCAGCAACTACTTCGCGCCGTGGCTCATCCAGCGGGCGCGCCGGCGCTGGAACGCGCCCGTGGTGTGGTTCTACCACGCGCACCTGCCGCGCGTCGTGGCGCCGAACGGCGACCGCGACACGCGGGCGCGCCGGGCCGCTTCCGTGGTGCTGGCCGCCTACAGCCGCCGCATCGCGCGAAGCGTGGCCTGCACCATCGTGGCGTCCGACTTCGTGCGCCGCGAGCTCGCGGCGCTCGGCATCGAGCGCACCGCGCGCGTGCCGCTGGGCGTGGATCTCGACCTGCATCATCCGCGGCGCCGGGCCTGGGCGGCCGAGACGCGCCGTCGCTACGACCTGCCCGAGGGTCCGCTCGCGCTCTACCTCGGTCGCTTCTCGCGCGAGAAGCGCGTGGACGTGGCGCTCGACGCCTGGCCCGAGGTGCACCGGCGGACGGGGGCGCACCTGGTGCTGGTGGGCGCCGGCGCGGGCGGTCCGCGCGTTCCCTCGCGTCCCGGCGTGCTGGTGCGGCCCTTCGAGCGGAACCGCGAGGCGGTCGCCGACCTGCACGCGGCCGCCGACATCGACCTGGCGCCGGGCCCGGCCGAGACGTTCGGCCTCGCCGCGCTCGAGGCGCTCGCGTCGGCGACGCCGGTGCTCGCGCCGTCCGCGGGCGGGGTCACCGAGCTGGTCGAGCGTTCGGGTGGCGGGCGGATCTTTCGCACCGGCGAGTCGGCCTCGCTGGCGGAGGAGGCCATCGCCCTGCTGGGCGACGATCGTGCGGCCCTCGGTGCGCGGGCGCGACTGTACGCCGAGCGCGAGCACGACTGGGGGTCGGTCTTCGATCGCCTCTTCGAGGTCTACCGCCACGTCCCGCGGGGATGACCCTTCTCGTCTCCATCCACGACGTCGCCCCGCCGAACCATGAGCCGGTGACGCGGCTCTGGGCGATGTGCCGCGCCGTGGGCGTGACGCCGGCGCTCCTCGTCGTGCCCGACTGGCACGGTGAGGCGCCGCTCGAGCGCCATCCGGGCTTCGTGGCGTGGGTGCGCTCGGCCGCGTCGGCCGGCGCGGAGATCGTGCTGCACGGCGAGCGGCACGACGAGGTGGGCCGTCCGCGTGGCGCGGCCGATGCCGTCCGCGCCGCCGGCCGCACCGATCGCGAGGGCGAGTGCCTCACGCTCGACCCCGAGGCGCTGCGGCAGCTCGTCGAGCGCGGCACCGCCCGGCTGCGGGCACTCGGGCTCGAGCCGTGCGGGTTCATCCCGCCGGCGTGGCTGTTCCGGCCCGGCGCCGAAGTCGCCGTGGGACAGGCGGGTCTCGCGTTCACCGAGGACGACGTGGCGATCCATCGATTTCCCGGCGGGCGCATCGCGTCGCCGGTGGTGCGCTGGAGTGCCCGCACCCCGCTGCGGGCGTGGGGCTCGGTGCTGGTGGCTGCGGCGCGCTGGCGATGGCAGCGCGGCGCGCCGGTGGTGCGACTCGCGCTGCATCCGCGCGACCTGTCGCACCCCGCGGTCGCGGCCTCGCTGGAGCGCGCGCTCCGGCGCTGGACGGGGACGCGCCGCCCGGGCCGCTACGCCGACCTGGCCGCGTGACGATGCGCCTGACCCCCGTCGAGGCGCATCTCATCTGCCTCGCGCTCGTCGTGATCGACATGGTCGGGCGCACGCTGCGCCTGCAGTACCTGGTGCACGGCTGCGGCCATCGCCTCGGCTTCCGCGACAGCCTGATGAGCAACCTCTTCGCCGAGGCGGGCGCGACGCTCACGCCGCTGCGCGTGGGCGGGGAACCCGCACGGCTGGCGGGCATGCTCGCGGCCGGCGTGCCGGCCACCGCGTCGTTCGTCGCCATCGCGTTCGAGGTCATCACGGCGTGGCCCGCGCTCATCCTCGTGGCCGCCTGGGTCTTCGGCCGGTACGCCCCGGAGTGGTGGAGCACCGCCGGCGTGCATCTCGGTGCCACCATGCGCGAGCAGTGGCCGTGGGTCGTCGCCGTGCTGGTCCTGAGCCTGGTCGCGTGGTGGTTCGGGCGGCGGCTCGCGCGCGTGGCGCCGCACCGGCTGCAGCGGCCGATGCGGCGCATCATGGTGTACTGGCGCCGCATGCCGTGGTGGCCGCTCGCGGCGAGCTTCGCGTTCTCGGTCGTGAACGTCGTCACGCGCCTCGCGCTGCTGCCGGTGCTCGCGCTCGCGCTGCTGCCGGTGCCGCCGTCGCTGCCGACGCTGCTGGTGGGTTCCTTCGTGCTGATCTACGGCCAGATGATCCTGCCCACGCCCGCGGGCGCGGGCGCGGTGGAACTGGGGTTCTTCGCCGGCGCCGCCGGCGACCTGGGGGGGAGCAGCAGCTGGCTGCTGCTGATGTGGCGGGTGTACTCGAGCGGGCTGGGCACCGCCGCGGGCGTGGCGTGGGCGGTGCACGCCTACGGCTGGCCGGCGCTGAGGCGCTTCGGCGCGCGCGTCGCGGGCGCGCCGTCGGGCCCGGGCTGAGTCAGCGCCGCGGCGGCGGCGCGATGGCCACGAGCATGACGGTGCGCTCGAGCGCCTCGTCGACGCCGTGCGGCACGTCGGCGGGCGCCCAGACCACCGTGCCCGCCTCGGCGATGCGCGTCTCGTCGCCCACCGTCATCCTCGCCTTTCCCGTCACGAGGAAGTAGAATTTGTCCGCGCCGGCGTGCGCGTGACGGTGCTGCGATTGCCCCGGCTCGAAGCAGTTGAGCCCCACGAACAGCTGCTCCCCGCGCGCCAGGTCGGCCTTCGATGCCTTCGCCGCATCGAACCGCGCCGCCCCGCCGACCGACACGAAATATTCGCTCATGCGTCTCCTCGTCTCTCGACTCTCGACCCCACGCCGCTTCCCATGACCACGCGCATCGAGAAGGATCCCCTCGGCGAGAAGCCCGTCCCCGCGGACGCGCTCTACGGCATCCAGACCCTCCGTGCCGCCGAGAACTTCCCCATCTCCGGGCTCCGCCCGCTGCCCCAGTTCGTGGATGCGGTGGTCTGGATCAAGCGCTCCGCCGCGCTGACGCACAAGGAGACCGGGCGCCTCGAGGCACGCCTCGCCGACGCCATCGTGCAGGCGGCCGACGAGATCCTCGGTGGGAAGCATCGCGACCAGTTCATCGTGGACGTGTACCAGGCGGGCGCCGGCACGAGCCACAACATGAACGTAAACGAGGTCCTCGCGAACCGGGCCAACGAGCTCCTCGGCGGCACCCGGGGCAGCTACGCGCCGGTGCACCCGAACGATCACGTCAACATGGCGCAGAGCACCAACGACGTGATCCCCACCGCGATGCGCCTCGCCACCCTCGCGGCGCTGCCGGCGTTCCTCGCGTCGCTCGACCGGTTCGCCGAGAGCCTGCTGGCGAAGGGGGCGCAGTTCGACCACGTCATGAAGTCGGGCCGCACCCACCTGCAGGACGCGACGCCCATCCGCCTCGGCCAGGAGTTCACGGCGTACGGACGCACCGTCGCGCGGCACCGCGAGAAGCTCACGCGCGCCGCCGACTGGCTGCGCGAGATGGGCATCGGCGGCACCGCGGTGGGCACGGGCCTCAACGCCGAGGTGCAGTATCCCGAGCTGATGGTGAAGCACCTCGAGGAAGTCAGCCACCTCGACCTGCGCGTGGGCGAGGATCGCATCCAGCTCATGCAGTCGATGGGCGACATCGCCACCTTCTCGGGGGCGTTCCGCGCCTACGTCCTCGACCTCGCGAAGATCGCCAACGACATCCGCCTGATGGCCTCGGGGCCGCGCACGGGCCTCGCCGAGATCCTGCTGCCGGCCGTGCAGCCGGGCTCGAGCATCATGCCGGGCAAGGTGAACCCCTCCATCGCCGAGATGGTCAACCAGGTCTGCTACCAGGCGCTGGGCCTCGACACCACCGTGGCGATGGCCGCCGAAGCGGGGCAGCTCGAGCTCAACGTCATGATGCCCGTGATCACCCACAACATGGTGTTCGGGCTCATCATCGTCGGGAACGCCAGCCGCGTCTTCGCCGACAAGTGCATCGACGGCATCGAGGCCGACGAGCAGCAGTGCCTCTACTGGCTGGAGCGGAGCCCGGCGCTGGTGACGGCGCTGGCGCCCAAGATCGGCTACGCGGAGTCGGCCAAGCTCTCGAAGGAGGCCATCGCCACCGGCCTGACGGTCAAGCAGCTCGTGGTGAAGAAGAAGCTCCTCGAAGGCGACGAACTCGAGGACACGCTCGACCTGCGCGCCATGACCGAGCTGGGCGTCCCGGGCGGGCACAGCCTGCCCGGCGGCGGTTGATGAAGGGATGATATGGCCAGCGCGAAAAGGTCCTCATGGGCGCAGGTTGGCCCAGTTGCCATCTTGAGGGTTGGGCTCTGTTATCGCATACTTGGCCCATGCGTATAACTACGTGGACGGAATACTCGCTGATCATCACCCTGCACCTGGCGCGGCGTGGCCGCTCGGGTACGGGACCCATGGCGGCCCGCGAACTGGCGGACTCGGAGCGCCTGCCGCCGGACTACGTCGAGCAGATCCTGCTGCGCCTCCGGCGGGCCGGACTGGTCGAGAGCGTGCGCGGCGCCAAGGGCGGCTACTATCTCGCGCGTCCGCCCGCCGAGATCACGGTGCGCGACGTCATGACGGCGTCGGAGCACCAGACGTTCGAGGTCAACTGCGACACGCATCCGGTCAACGAGGAACGCTGCCACCCCGACTCGAATTGCTCGATTCGGCCCGTGTGGTACGCGCTGCAGCAGCGCGTCGACGAGTTCCTGTCCGGCATCTCCCTCGCCGACCTGCTCCAGGACGCAGCGAAGGTGCAGGAACTCGTGACGCTCTCGTCGTCGAGCACGCCCGCCGCCTGACAGGGCGCGGCCCCGCCGCGCCCACCCGCGTTTCGACGTGACCGCCAGCCCGGATCCGCTCCCCGAACTCGACGCCGCCGAGGCGCTGCGCTACGCCCGCCACCTGACGTTGCCCGACGTCGGAGTGGCGGGGCAGCGCCGGCTCAAGGCGGCCCGCGTGCTGCTCATCGGGGCCGGCGGCCTGGGCTCGCCTGCGGCGATGTATCTGGCGGCCGCGGGTGTCGGCACGCTCGGCATCGTCGATCACGACGTCGTGGACCTCACCAACCTGCAGCGCCAGATCCTGCACGGCACCGCGTACGTGGGCCGGCCCAAGGTGCGCTCGGCGGCGGACCGGCTCGACGACCTGAACCCGAACGTGCGCGTGGTCCCGATCGAGGAGCGACTCACCTCCGCGAACGCGCGCGCCATCGTGCGCGACTACGACATCGTCGTCGACGGCAGCGACAACTTCCCCACGCGCTATCTCGTCAACGACGCCTGCGTCCTCGAGGGCAAGCCGCTCGTGTACGGGAGCATCTTCCGCTTCGACGGCCAGGTCTCGCTGTTCCACCCGCCGGCGGGCCCGTGCTATCGCTGCCTCTTCGCCGAGCCGCCCGCACCGGACGCGGTGCCGAGCTGCGCCGAGGGCGGCGTGCTCGGGGTGCTGCCGGGCATCGTCGGAAGCCTGCAGGCGCTCGAGGTCATCAAGTGGATCGTGCAGGCGGGCGAACCGCTGCTCGGCCGGCTGCTGCTCTTCGACGCCCTCAAGGTGCGCTTTCGCGAGATCGCCCTGCGCCGCGATCCCGCGTGTCCCGTCTGCGGCGACGCGCCGACGATCACCGAACTCATCGACTACGAGGCCTTCTGCGGCCTCACGCCCGTGGAGGGACCCATCGAACTCGAGACCACCGTCGCCGACCTGCACCGCCGACAGGCGGCCGGCGACACGCCCGTCCTGCTCGACGTGCGCGAACCCTGGGAGCACCGCATCGCCCACCTCGAGGGGGCCGTGCTGATCCCGCTCGGCGAGCTGGCGGCTCGCGTCGGCGAGCTGCCGCCCCGCGCCGAGATCGTCGCCTACTGCCACCACGGGGCCCGCAGCCTGGCGGCCGCCCGGTTCCTGCGGGCCGCCGGGTTCTCGACTGCCACGAGCCTCGCGGGCGGCATCGCCGCCTGGGCGAGGGATGTCGATCCGGCGATGCCGAGGTACTGACCCAGGACCCCCACGAGAAACGCCTCCCGCAACGACGGTTGCGGGAGGCGTTTCTCGTCATGCCGAAGGGGGGACTCGAACCCCCACGGGCTATCGCCCACTGCGCCCTGAACGCAGCGCGTCTACCAATTCCACCACTTCGGCGAAGCGCGGAAAGGTATCGACCACCCCATGCGCGGGCAAGGCGTTTGGTTGACCCGGCCCAAGTGCATTTCTATCCTTCGCTTACGATGGCTCGCACTTCTGCAGACGACAGTGGGGAGGGCACGCAGGTCGTGGCCCGCAACCCCAAGGCAACACACGACTACCACATCCTCGAGACGTGGGAGGCCGGCCTGGTGCTCACGGGCACCGAGGTGAAGTCCCTCCGCTCCGGGAAGGCCTCCATCAAGGAGGCCTACGCCCACGTGCGCAACGGGGAGGCCTGGGTCGAGGGCGTCAACATCACGCCCTACGAGCAGGGCAACCGCTACAACCACGATCCGGTCCGCTCGCGGAAGCTCCTGCTGCACCGCGGCGAGATCGAGCGCCTCATCGGGGCCACCGAGCAGAAGGGTCTCACCCTCGTGCCGCTCGAGCTGCGCTTCCGGCGCGGGCGCGCGAAGCTCGTCATCGGGCTCGGCCGCGGCAAGAAGCAGCACGACCGGCGCGAGGACATCAAGAAGCGCGACGCCGATCGCGAGATCGCGCGGGCGCTGTCCGCGAGAAACCGCCGGTGACCGGGCTCCTCGCCCTCCTGGTGCTCCTCGGCGCACCGGGCACCGTCACGGTCGCGAGCGTGCGCGGGGAGCAGAAGCTGCCCGTGCGTGTCATCGGCGAGACGCCCGTCGTCTCCGCCAAGGGGCTGGTGACGGCGCTCGGCGGCACGCTGCGCCGGCAGGAGGAATGGCTCGACGTGTTCCTCAACCGGCAGCAGGTCCGCTTCCTCGTCGGCGCCCCGTTCCTCGTGGCGAACGAGCGCGCCGAGCCGCTGGTGATGCCCGTGCTCTTCGATGGGGACTCCGTGTACCTGCCGTTCCAGGTCGTGTCCGAGGTGCTGCCGCGGCTCTTCCGCGACCGCTATCGCTACGAGGCCGACCGGCAGCGTCTCGTGGACGCCGGTTGGCAGCTCGTGCAGGGCACCGGGAAGGCCGCGCCGACCGACAGGACGGCGACGTCGGCCGGCGATGCCGACGACCGACTCCCCAACGGGCTGCGCCGCGGCCATCAGGTCACCATCGATCCGGGCCACGGCGGCGAGGACCCGGGCAATCCCGGGCAGTTCTTCCCGCGCGGCCTGCGGGAGAAGGACGTCACCCTGCAGGTGGGACTTCTCCTGCGCGACGAACTGAAGGCGCGCGGCGTCGGGGTGCGGATGACCCGCGCCCGGGACACCCTCATCGCCCTCGGCGACCGCGGCCGCTACTGCGCGAAGAACTGCGACCTGTTCGTGAGCCTGCACGTGAACTCGCTGCCGCGCCGCAGCGGCTACACCGAGGTGCGCGGCTTCGAGACCTATTTCCTCGCGGAGGCCAAGACCGAGGACGCCGAGCGGGTGGCGCGGATGGAGAACGACGCCGTGCGCTTCGAGACCGAGGCCGAGACCCTCGCCTCGGAGCACGGGCTCGACTTCATCCTGAAGGACCTGGCACTCAACGAGTACCTGCGCGAATCGGCGCGCCTCGCGGAGCTGGTGC
>DASUOW010000068.1:0-7672 GCA_036276435.1 Gemmatimonadales bacterium | reverse complement strand
CGTCGCCACGAGCGGGGAGGGGAGCCCGGCGAAGACGCCGCTGTGGTCGTGGGTCACGCGCGACGTCTTGCCGTGCATCGGTCGGCGCGCCCGGACGATCTGGCCGCCGTAGGCCTCCCCGATGCACTGGTGCCCGAGGCAGACGCCGAGGATCGGGATGGTGGGCCCGAAGCGGCGGACGACGTCGGTGGAGATCCCGGCCTCCGTGGGCGAGCAGGGCCCCGGCGAGATGATGATGTGCGAGGGCGCGAGGGCCGCGATCTCGTCGAGGGTGAGGGCGTCGTTGCGGCGCACGAGCGGCTCGAGGCCCAGCTCCTCGACGTAGCGGGCGAGGTTGTGGACGAACGAGTCGTAGTTGTCGAGGAGGAGGATCACGCGGGTCGGTCCGCCAGCGTCCGGACGATGCCTTGCACCTTGTGCAGCGTCTCGCGGTACTCGAGCTCCGGTTCCGAGTCCGCGACGATGCCGCCGCCTCCGGAGAAGTATACCGTGCCGTCGCGCACCACACACGTGCGGATGGCGATGTTCGTGTCCATCGTGCCCGTGACGCTCACGTAGCCGATCATGCCGCAGTACGGCCCGCGCTGCGTGGGCTCGAGCTCGGCGATGATCTCCATCGCGCGCACCTTCGGGGCGCCCGTGATCGAGCCGCCCGGAAACGAGGCGCGCAGCAGGTCGGCGGCGCGATGCCCCGGCCTGAGCGTGCCGGTGACGGTGGAGACGAGGTGCAGCACCGTGGGGTGCTGCTCGAGGTGGAACAGCTCGGGCACCCGCACCGTGCCCGGCGCGCAGACGCGCGACAGGTCGTTCCGCAGCAGGTCCACGATCATCACGTTCTCGGCGCGGTCCTTCTCGCTCTCGGTGAGTTCCTTGCCGAGGGCCTCGTCGTGCATCGGGCCCAGGCCGCGGGGGCGGGTGCCCTTGATGGGGCGCGTCTCGACGACGCGGCCCTCGAGGCGCAGGAACCGCTCGGGCGAGACGCTGAGCACCGTCACGCCGCCCAGGCTGAGCCAGGCGCCGAAGGGGGCGGGGTTGCGGCGGCGCAGCCGCGCGTAGAGCCGGCCCGGCGACTCGGTGAGCGGCGCCTGGAAGCGCTGCGACAGGTTGGCCTGGAAGATGTCGCCGGCGAGGATGTACTCCCGCACGCGCTGCACGGCGCTCAGGTAGCCGCGGTGCGTGAAGGTGGAGCGGAGCCCCACGAACTCGGCGTCCTCGACGCCGATCACGGGGTAGCTCGGCGCCGGCGCCCCGCCGGGGACGAGCGGGTCGGGTCGCGCGGCGAGTGCATCGCCCAGGTCGGCGGGAGCTGGGGCGGCGAGCCAGGACTTCATCTCCACGAGACGCGCGCAGGCGCGCACCTCGCGGGCGGCCCCGGTGGCCGGGTCGCCGGTGCTCACGAGCCAGCCCTCGTCGCGCTGGTGGTCCCACGCGACCGCGACATCGAAGAGCCCGAACTTCGCGTCCGGCAGCCCCAGGTCGCTGATGTGCGGCGGCGGGATGCGCGGCTCGAGCACGTGTCCCCAGTCGTAGCCGATGTAGCCCACGGCGCCGCCCTGGAACGGAGGGCCGTCCACGACCGGTGCCAGCGCGAGCGGCGCGAGCTCGCGGTCGAGCGCGGCGAGGATGTCGCCCTCGACGGGCTGCCAGGGGCCGCCTTCCCAGCGTTCGGTGCGCGAGCCCGTCGCCCGCAGCGAGACCCAGGGGTCGGCGCACAGGAACGACCAGCGCCCCAGCCCGGTGGGATCGCTGCGGCTGTCGAGCCACGCGCACCACGGCCGCGCGCCGAGCCGGGCGGCGCAGTTCTCCATCGTGAGGCCGGCGGGCAGGCGCTCGAGCAGCGGGAGCGTCACGGCGCGTCCTTCCGCTTGCGGCGGTGGGTCAGCTTCTGGTGCTCCCGGCGCGGATCCTCGGGCGGCGTGAGGTAGCCCCAGTCGAGCGGACCCTCCTGCCGGTACGACTTGCCGAGCTGGATGGCGAGCCGCGCCTTCGCGAGCTCCTTGCCGAGGTAGAACGCGTGACCGGGCTCCTCGACGCCGAGCTGCGCGAAGATCTCCTGGATGTCGGTGCCGCGGACGAAGACGTCGGCGTTGAAGACCGTGATGGTGTCGCGATCGGTGTAGATGCGGAAGTTGCTGTCCCGTACCTCCGCGTGCATGGCGCGCAGGTCGGCCTCGGCGAACTCGAGGATGCGCGCATCCTTCACCGTCACGAGCCGGTCGTCGACGTGCTTCGGGATGGTGTTGTGCGCCACCGCGTAGTGCATGAGGCGGCGCGCCACGTCGATCTCCCGCACGGCGCCGCGCGCCCACGGGATCACCTCGGTGGTGAGCACCGACCGCACGCCCAGCTCCTCGCAGATGGCGATGAGCAGCGCGTTGACGCCCGTGCTGTCGGCCGAGGTGAGCTCGGTGATGTTGCCGACGCCCATCAGCTGCGCCGCCTCGGGGTAGCGTCGGCGGATCTCGGCGTAGCGCTCCAGCGAGCGCATGAAGCCGTAGCCGATCGGCTCCAGCACGGGGTCGATGAGGTACGGCACGTTCCAGCGTGCCAGCGCGTTCACCACGGGGTCGATCGTGTCGATGGCCGACGGCGTCTCGGGAATCACCACGAAGCGCTTGCCGGCGCCGGCGTACGCCTCCGCCACCTCGTAGTTGCCGCCGTTGACGCTCAGCACGAGCTCGGCGCCGGCGTCGAGCGCGGTGCGGATCTCGCCGGGCAGCAGGGAATCGACGCTGACGCGGAAGCCGTCGGCCACCAGCGTGCGCACGGTGTCGGCGAGGCCGGGGAAGTCGCGGCCCGGCGTCATGCCGAGATCGATGACGTCGGCGCCGCTCGCGCGATAGTAGGCGGCCATGGCATGGAGCGCGTCGCGCTCCATGCGCGGGGCGTTGTTGATCTCGGCGAGGATCTCGATGCGGTAGGCGCCGTAGTCGGGCGCGCGCGCCGCGCGGCCGAAGTACTGCGGGATGTCGCGCAGGTCCTTCGGGCCCCGCTCGACGCGCACTCCGTACTGCGCGGCGAGCGCGTCGACGTCCCCCTCGACGAGGCCGGGCAGCATCACCAGGTCGGTGCCCCCGGGGACCTCGAGCCTGCGGGCGATCCACTCCGTCGTCATGAGCGCGGCGACGGTGATGCCGAGCACCGCCACGTCCACGCGGAACGGCAGCTCGTGCTCGGCGAGCACGCGCCGGAGCGCCGGCTCCGCGAGGCGGCCGGTGACGAAGAGGACGGAGCTCGGGGAGTCGGACAAGCGCCCTACTTGGGCTCTCCGCTCCGCACCCACTTGTTGGGCGTGCCCTCGAGGCCGGGGAAGCCCCCGGTGGGCCGCCACAGCACGACCTCGTCGATCTTCTTCGCCAGCTCGAGGTCCTTGTCGGTGATGCCGCCGGCCGAGTGGGTCTGCAGCTTCACGATCACGCGCGCCCAGGTCACCGACATGTCGGGATGGTGGTACGCCGCTTCGGCGACGTACGCGACGGTGTTGACGAGCATGAGCGTGGCCTGCCAGCCATCCGTCTTGTAGACGCGGCGGATCCAGCCGTCCTCGTAGTACCAGCCGGGCAGGGCCGCGAGCTTCTCGGCGATCTGCGCGTCGGTGTAGGTGGGTTCCTTGTCGCGAGTCATCGGGTCGATCTCCTGTAGGGAGCTACATCACCACGCCGCCGTTGACCATCATCGTCTGCCCGGTGAGGAACGCCGCCGCGTCGGAAGCGAGGTAGACGGCGGCGTGCGCCACGTCCTCCGGGGTGCCCCAGCGCCCCAGCGGCGTGATCCGCTCGACGTGCTCGCGCCACGACGTCCGGGCCTGCTCGCCGAACGCCGTCTCGATGAAGCCGGGCGCGAGCACGTTGACGCGCACCCGGGGCGCCACCTCCCGTGCGAGCGACTTGCTGAACGAGAGCACGCCGCCCTTCGCGGCCGCGTAGATCATCGGGTTCTCGCCCGCCATGCCCGCCGTGACGTGGTCCCAGGCGACGTTCAGGATGACGCCGCCGGTGGCCTGCTCGCGCATCAGCTCGAGCGCGGCCCAGGAGGAGAGGGCGGTGCCCTTCACGTCGATGTCGAGCACGTAGGCGAGCTTCTCCTCGCGGGAGCGCTTCGCCCAGGGGCCGGTGAGGATGTCGGCGCCCGCATTGTTCACCCAGGCGTCGACGCCGCCCAGGCGGCGCTTCACTTGGTCGGCGAGCCGGCCGGGGCTGGTGGGGTCGGCGAGGTCGAGCTGGTGGGCACTGGCGGTCGCCCCGCGGCGGGTGAGCTCCTCCACCACGGCGGCGGCGCCGTCGGCATTCCGGTGGTAGGTGACCATCACCGCCGCGGCGCCGGCGTCGGCGTAGGCCAGGGCGATGGCGCGCCCGATGCCGCTCGAGGCGCCCGTGACCACCGTCCGCTTGCCCTGCAGCACCCCACCCGCCATCCGCCTCGCCTCCCCGTCGCGTCACCGGCCCGGTACCTTGGGAACGGGTAACATATCGGTCTGCCAAGGGCGTACAAGGGAGCGCGCGTGCAGCTGCTCGTGAGTGTGCGGGATGCCGTCGAGGCGCGCGAGGCCGTGGCGGCGGGGGCCGACATCGTCGATGCCAAGGAGCCCGCGCTCGGTGCGCTCGCGCCCGTGTCGCCGGGGGCACTCGCGGCGATCGTCGCCGTGCTCGCCCCGGGCACCGCCCTCAGCGTGGCCTTCGGCGAACCGGCCGACGGCGACGCGCTCGCGGCGGTGCTCGCCGCGCGGGCCGGCGCCCTCGGAGACCGGCCCGCGTTCCTCAAGTTCGTACCCCCCACGCGCCGGGCGGGGGCGGTGGCGGGCATGGTGGCCGTCGTCCGTCGCGCAGCGCCTCGGGCGCGGGTGATCGTCGCGGGTTACGCGGATCGCCTCGCCCCGACGGAACTCGCGGCCTTCGTGCACGGTGCCGCCGATGCCGGGGCGGACGGCGTGCTGCTCGACACGGCGGGGAAGGGCTCGTCGCTGCTCGCGCGGTGCGCGGCGGAGGATGTCGAGGGATTCGTCGCGGCGGCGCACGACCGTGGGCTGTTGGCGGCCCTCGCCGGCAGCCTCGCGCTCGAGGACCTGTCGCGCATCGCCGCGCTCGGCGCCGACGTCGCGGGTGTCCGAGGTGCCGCGTGCGAGGGCGGTCGCGCGGGCCGGCTCAGCGCGGCGCGGGTGACACGGTTGCTTCAGGCGGCCCACGCTCAACTCCCGCCAGTGCCAACAGCGCAGGCGTGGTGACGCAGCGCACCACCAGTTCCGGCGGGCAGGACGCCGGGAAGAGGGCATCGGCCAGCGTCTCGGGCGTGCCCGATACCACCTTCACCAGCAGCAGCTCGCGCGCACCCAGGGCGGCCGCCGCCACCGCGGCGATGCTGTCGCTCGTGGCGTCCCAGGTATGGGGCAGCGGATCGGCCCGCTTCATCCAGCGATAGGGCGCGAGGATGTACAGCTCGCCCGCCTGCGCGTCGCGCAGCGCGTCGAGGTCATCGACCAGCCGGGCGCCGGGCAGCCGGTCGGCGAGGAGGTGGGCATACTGGTCCATGCCGAGGATGGCCATCCAGTGCGCCGCGTCCTCGCTCGCGCCCAGGTCGTGCTGGGTGCGGCGCACCTGGTCCGCGAAGGGGCCGCCGCCCGGGATGACGACGACGGGCTGCACGCGTGCGAGGGCCGGCAGCGCGCGCGTGACCTCGTCGAGCGCGCCGGGCACGTGGCTCAGCGCGCCACCGACCTTCACGACCAGCGGGCGCTCAGCCATGATGCGCCGCGAGCAGGAGTGCGACGGCGGCCGCGGGCGCCAGCGCGGTGGCGTCCTGCCACTCGTCGCGCAGCAGGAGTGGCACGAGACCGGCCTCGCGCGCGGCGGTGGCGGCGATGCCGTCACCGATGCCTCCGACGACCGCCGTGCGGAGTCCGGGGTGGTGCCCGGCGACCTGCGCGATGGCCTGCGCCACCTGCCGCCGTTGCGCGGCGGCGACGTGCGTCGCGATGCGGGTGAGGCCCACACCGTCGATCATCGTGGGGTCCGCGCAGACCACCCGCGCGAGGCGCTCGCCCGCGAAGGGCCGGGTGGCGGGGCGGCCATCGGCGGTGGGCACCTCGATGCTCGCCGGATCGAGCGCGCCGAGCCAGACGTGCACGTCGCCGGTGGTGGCGAAGTGCTCGGCGCTCACCGACGCGATGCCGCCCTTCCACGGCACCGAGGTCACCACCGCCTCGACCGCCGTGCGGATGGCGCCCGTGTAGACGAGTTCGCCACTCGCAAGCCGGTCGGGGTCGGTGCGGCCGATCGCCACGACCTCGCCGGCCACGATGGGGATGATGTCGGTGGTGGTGCTGCCCATGTCCACCAGCAGGCAGTCGGGATGGCGGCGTCCCACCACGAGCGCGGTGGCGAGCCAGTTGGAGGCGGACGCGTCGAGCGGCGCGTAGCGCGCCTCGGCGTGGGTGATGAAGTTGCCGGCGGTGTCGAGCACGGCGCTGTCGGCGTCCGGGAACGCCTGTTCGTGCGCCTCGAGGATGGCGTCCACCCCCTCGCCCTTGGTGCGGAAGCGCTGCGACAGCTCGGCGGTCATCGTGATGGCATGGCGATCGCCCGGTGCAGCACCGAGCTCGGCGGCGAGGGCGCGGAGCACGCCGGGCAGCGCATCGAGCTCGCGCTCGATGGAGCAGGCGCGCAGGGCGACGCGCGCCACCTCGCCGTCCGTGACGCGTGCCGCCTTCACGTGCACGCCGCCGATGTCCCAGCCGATCACGCCCATGCCGTCACCGCCTGACCAGGAAACGATGCCCCTCGAACTGATCCCCGTGCTCGACCTCGCCAAGGGCCTCGCTGTGCACGCCGTGGAGGGTGACCGCGCCCGGTACGCACCCGTCGACTCCGCGCTCACGCCCGGGCAGCCGGGTGATGCCGTGGCGCTCGCTCGCGCCTATCGGCAGGTCGTGCGGGCCGAGCGCTGCTACGTGGCCGACCTCGATGCGATCGTCGGCGGCACGACGCAGCGCGAACTCCTCGCCCGGCTCGCGGCGGCCGAGGGTTTTGGCGGCACGCTGCTGGTCGATGCCGGCATCGCCAGCGCCGCGGACCTGCAGCGGCTCGCTGGCGTACCCGCCACGCCCGTCGTGGGCCTCGAGACGTTGCGTCGCTGGGACGATCTCGCGGGCCTCGTCGCGGCCGCACCGACCCTCATCTTCAGCCTCGATCTCCGCGCCGGCCAGCCCCTGGGCCGCCCGGCGGCCCTGCCGTCCAGCGGTCGAGATCCCGTCGCCATCGCCGTGGCCCTCGCGGGCGCGGGCGTGCGCGAGGTGATCCTGCTCGACCTCGCCCGCGTCGGTCGCGCACAGGGGCCGGATGTCGCCGTGCTCGCGGCGGTGCGTGCCGCCGTGCCGGGCATCCGCCTGCTCGCCGGCGGCGGCGTGCGCGGCGCCGACGACGTGGCGCACCTCGAGCAGATCGGAGTGGACGGGGTGCTGGTGGCGAGCGCCCTCCATCGGGGAGCGCTCGCCGTCGGGCAGGATCAGTCGCCGAGGGTGGTGCGGTAGGTCGCCGACTGGCCGAAGTTCTCCTCCACCTCGAGTTCGAGCGCCGTGAGGTGGGTGTAGCCGTCCTTGAGGAGCTCGTTCCGCACGTGCACCGCGATGTACTCCGCCAGCATCTCCGCCGTGGAGTTCTGGATCGGGAGCAGGGCGCAG
>DASUOW010000067.1:0-9539 GCA_036276435.1 Gemmatimonadales bacterium | reverse complement strand
CCCGCCGGCTGGCGGTCAGGGGCGTCCGTGCCGGTGGACGCCGCGTTCCGCCTCGAGATCGACACCTTCACCGGCACGCCCATCCTGCAGGCGCGCCTCTGCGCGCTCGCGCCCGCCGGGAGCGCGGGCTGAGGATCATCGCCGGCCGCTTCAAGGGGCGGCGGCTCGAGCGTCCCGACGACGCCCGCGTGCGGCCCACCGCCGACCGCGTGCGCGAGGCCTGGATGAGCATCCTGGGCGACGCGGTGCACGACGCCCGGGTGCTCGACCTCTACGCGGGGAGCGGGGCCCTCGGGCTCGAGGCGCTCTCACGCGGGGCGGCCTCCGCGGAGTTCGTGGAGCTGGCGGCCCGCTCGCTCGCGGCCCTCAAGCGCAACATCGCCACCCTGGGCGTCGAGGCGCAGGCGACGGTGCACCGCGGCGACGCCCTCCGCTTCGCGCTCCGGCTCGCCCCGCACGCCTACGACATCGTGCTCGCCGACCCGCCGTACACCCAGGACGCCGCCGCCGAGCTCGTACGCCGCTTCCGCGAAGTACCTTTCGGGCGCATTCTTGCGGTGGAACACCCAGCCACGGCCAACCCCGCCGGCGACGACCTCCGCCGCTACGGCGACACGGCCATCACCTTCTGCTACGCGCCCTGATGCGCATTGCCATCTATCCGGGCTCCTTCGACCCGCCCACGCGCGGGCACGAGGATCTCATCCGGCGGAGCCTCAAGCTGTGCGACCGGCTCATCGTGGCCGTGGCACGCAACTCCGCGAAGCAGCCGCTCTTCTCGGTGGAGGAGCGGCTCGACCTGCTGCGCGTGGTGGTCGGCGACGACGACCGGGTGGGGTACGAGACCTTCGACGGGCTGCTCGCGGACTTCGCGCGGGCCCAGCGGGCCACGATGATCGTCCGCGGCCTCCGGGCCGTGAGCGACTTCGAGTACGAGTTCCAGATGGCCCTGATGAACCGCCAGCTCAACGCGGACCCGGAGACGGTGTTCCTCGTCCCGTCGGTGGACATCACGTTCCTCAGCTCGAGCCTGGTGCGCGAGGTGGCGCGCTACGGCGGGGAGCTCGACGGGCTGGTGCATCCGGCGGTGGCCGTGGCGCTCCGGCAGGCCTTCGGCCGCTGAGGGCCGCGGCCGTTTCGCGGCCCGGGGCGCGTCACCATATTTCAATGTCGGGCGGAAGCCGGCCCGGGACCGGGAGGGGCAGATGGGATTGCGGGAGTCACGGCAGGACAACGGCGTCGTGGTGATCCACGTCGAGGGCCAGCTCGTCATCACCAACCGTGCGGAGCTCAAGGACCGGCTCCAGGACCGGCTGGCGGCGGGCGACCGGCGCTTCGTCATCGACTTCACCGGCACGCCCTACATCGACTCGTCCGGGCTCGGCGCGCTCGTCACGATCGCCAAGCGCATCCGCGAGGAGGGCGGCGACATCCGCCTCGCCGGCCTCAACGACGACCTGCGCCAGCTCTTCGAGCTCACCAAGCTCGACACGCTCTTCAGCATCAGCGCCACCCCCGACCAGGCGCTCGCCGCCTTCTGACCGCCCGGCCATGACGCAGCCCCTTCGCCTGTGCGTGCGGCGCGCGTCGTTGCCGGGACCCGAGGCGCCGATGGCGCGCGTGACGGTGCAGGTGCCGAGCGCCGTCGACTGCATCGAGGAGGCGGTGAGCGTCGTCCTGCGTCACTGCCTGGCCGGTGCCGTTGCCGGGCCGCAGGTGCAGTTCCGGCTGCAGGTCGCCCTCTCCGAGGCCCTCGCCAACGCCATCGTGCGCGGCAATCGCGAGGACGCCTCGAAGCGCGTCATCGTGCAGGCCGACCTCGGACCCGAGCTCATCTGCCTCTACGTCACCGACGAAGGTGACGGGTTCGACCCGCGCGCCGTGCCCGACGCGCTCAGTCCCGAGGGCCTCCAGCAGGACGGCGGCCGCGGGCTCTTCCTCATCCACCGCATGGTGGATGACGTCCACTTCAACGCACAGGGCAACTCCATCTGCATGACACTGCGCCGGCCCTGAGACGGCTGGAGGACACGCTGCGCGGCCTCGCGGGGCTCGCCGGCGTCACGGCGCGGTTGTGGCGGCTGGACGGGGTGGGACTGCGATGCGTCGCGGGTCCCGCGCCGCGCTTCAACCCCACGCCGCCCGCCGCCGATGGCTTTGCCGAGACCGCCGGGGGCCGCGCGCTGTGGCTCTCGCCGCGCGGCGTGTCGTCGTTCTGGGTCGAGCTCTCCGGGGCCCACGACGAACGGCTGGAGCGGGTGGCGGCGCAGATGATGCCGGTGCTCGCGTCGATGCTGCAGGGCGAATGGCACCGGGCGCGCCTGGCGGAGGAGCTGGCCGGCCGCTACGAGGAGATCGACCTCCTCTACGCCATCACCGAGATCCTCGGCCGCACCGTCCGCCTCGAGGAGGCGGCGCAGACCATCGTGCAGGAGGTCTCGAACGTCGTCGGCTCGGGGCGCGCCTCCATCATGGTGCTTGACGAGGACGGCCGACGCCTGCGCACCGTGGCGGCGCGCGGCTACAGCCCGGGCGAGGACTTCGTGGTGGACGTGGACGACCCCAACTCCGTCGCCGCGCGCGTCTATCGCGAGCGCCGCGTCGCGACGAGCGAGGCGATGGACGGCGCCGACCACGCCGACGGCCGGCAGTATCGCGGCCGCGCCTTCCTCGCCGTGCCCATCTGCTACGGCGCACCGGGCACGCCGGTGCGCTGCATCGGCGTCATCAACCTCACCGATCGCGTCGGCGGCGACCGCTTCACGCCCGGCGACCGCAAGCTGCTCACGGCCATCGCGGGCCAGGTGGGCGCCGCCATCGAGAACGCCCGCCTCGTGGCCGCGGACCGGAAGCAGCAGCAGCTCCGCCACGAGCTCGAGCTCGCGCACGACCTGCAGCTCAAGCTGCTGCCGTCCCCCGCCGTGCTGCACGGCGAGGCACAGGTCGCGGCGCGCTGCGTGCCCGCCGACTCGGTGGGCGGCGACTTCTACACCTTCGGCCGGCTCGGCGGCGGACGCGTCGGCGTGATGCTCGGCGACGTGTCGTCGCACGGGTTCGGCGCGGCGCTCGTCATGGCGCACATCCTGTCGGCTGCGGGCATCCATGGCGCGTCGGCGTCGGGTCCGGGCGAGGCCCTGGCCGGACTGCTCGATTCCGTCGGCAGCGAGCTGCACTCCACCGAGATGTACTTCACCGTCTTCCACGGCGTGTTCGACCGGGCCGCCCACACCCTCACGTGGGCCTCGGCGGGCCATCCGTACGCCTTCCGCGTGCCGCAGGCCGGGACGCCGGAGCGACTCGGCGCCACCTGCCCGCCCCTGGGCCTCGTGGGTGCGAGCGAGATCGCCGAGCAATCGGTGGCGTGGTGCGACGACGACCTGCTGTGCCTGTGGACCGACGGCCTGGTCGATGCGCGCGACGACCACGGTGTCGCGTACGGCGAGGCGCGGCTCCTCGAGACCCTCATGCGGCTGCGCGCGTCGCCGGTGGAGCGGATCGTGAGCGAGGTGCTCGCCGATGCCGACGCGTGGGCCGCGCACCCCGCCGACGACCGCACCATGCTCGTCCTCCGGCTCTGAGCGTGCCGCCCACGAAGAAGCGGTTCGGCCAGCATTTCCTCTTCGATCCACGCATCCTCGCCCGCATCGCCGACGCGGTGGGCGCGGGTCCGTCCGACACGGTGCTCGAGATCGGGCCGGGCCCCGGCGGGCTCACGGCGGCGCTCGCGGGGCGCGCCGGGCGCCTGGTCGCCATCGAGAAGGATCGCGACCTCGTGCCGGCGCTTCGCGAGAAGGTGCCGCGCGCCGAGATCGTGGAGGGCGACGCGCTCGAGCTGGACTGGCGCGCACTGGCAGGACCGGATGCGCTCATCTGCGGCAACATCCCGTACAACATCACCTCGCCGCTCATCGACAAGGCGCTCCGGCCGCCGCGCGCGCCACGGGTGGTGTTCCTGGTGCAGCGCGAGGTGGCCGACCGGGTGGCGGCGCCCCCGGGCAGCGAGGCCTACGGCGCGCTCTCGGTGGGGGTGCAGGCCGTGGCGACGGCGGAGCGCCTGTTCACCGTGGCGCGCGGCGCCTTCCAGCCGCCGCCCAAGGTCGAGTCGGCCGTGCTCCGCCTGACGCCGCTGGCCGAGCCGCTCGTCGCGGACGCCCGGGTGCCCGCCTTTCGGCGGCTGGTGGTGGGCCTGTTCGGGTTCCGTCGGAAGCAGTTGCTGCGAGGCCTTCGCGAGTTGACCGGCTGGCCGCCCGAGCGGGTGCAGGCCCTGCTGGAGGGGCTCGACCTCGACCCGACGGCTCGTCCGGAGACGTTGACCCCGGGCCAGTTCTCCCGCCTGACCGACTCGGTCGTTGACGCCGGATGGGAGACGGGAGCAGATTTGTGAAACTGTTCACAAGCAAAGGGCCATGCGGAAAGTCGCCGATAGCACCGTTCGACGCCTGTCGCTCTACCTGCGATTCCTCGACGACTTCGAGGGGCAGGGAGTGGAGACGGTCAGCTCCGAGGCGCTGGCCCAGCGCGGCGGTACCACGTCGGCCCAGGTCCGGAAGGACCTGTCGTTCTTCGGCTCCTTCGGGAAGCGGGGCCTGGGGTATTACGTGCCGGAGCTGGCCCAGCGGCTGCGCTCGATCCTCGGGCTCGGCCGGCGCTACCGCGTCGCGATGATCGGCGCCGGCAAGATCGGCAGCGCGCTGGTGCAGTACCGCGGCTTCACCCAGCGGGGCTTCGACATCGTGGCGATCTTCGACAACGATCCGAGCAAGATCGGCACCCAGTGGAACGGGTTGACGGTGCTGCCGATCGACCGGCTGGAGCAGGAGCTCAAGGCGCAGCAGGTGGACATGGCGGTGCTGGTGACGCCGGGCGAGGCGGCGCAGTCGGTCGCCGAGCGGGTGGTGGGGCAGGGGGTGAAGGCGATCCTCAACTTCGCGCCGGTCCAGCTGAACGTGCCGGACGACGTGGTGGTGAAGACCGTCAACCTGGCCCTCGAGCTCGAGACACTCAGTTACGCGCTGACGAACCGATAGACGTCGCCCGCCGTGCATCGAGAGTCGAGGGGCTCGCGCGATGCTCCTCGACTCTCGATGTTGTACGGGACCTTGCGACGCCGGACCGCTGCCATGCCGCCCATCCACGTCACTTCCGAAATCTCCCCGCTCGAGGCGGTGCTGGTGCATACGCCCGGCAGCGAGCTCGAGGCGGTCACGCCGTACACCCGGGCACAGTTCCTCTACGACGACATCATCCGCGTCGACGCGGCCCAGCGCGAGCACCGGCAGTTCGTCAACGTGCTGCGCCGCTTCGGGCGCGTGCACCAGATCCGTGACCTGCTCACCGAGGTGCTCGGCCAGCCGGAGGCGCGCGACTTCCTGATCACGAAGGCCCTGGACGTGGTGCCCTCCGACGCGCTGGCCCGGCAGCTCGAGGAGCTGAGCGCGCACGAGGTGGTGCGGCTCCTCATCGAGGGCGGGGCGGAGGAGACGGGGCCCATCGCGCGGGCGCTCAACGAGACGGGCTTCGCGCTGCCGCCGCTGCCCAACCTCTTCTTCCCGCGCGACATCGGGCTCGTGATCGGCACGCAGGCGGTGGTGGGCTCCATGCGCTACGACGTGCGCTGGACCGAGGAGCTGCTGGTGAAGGCGCTCTTCCGGTTCCACCCGGAGCTGTGCAACGAGGGGATCGCGTACGACGGGTCGGAGGAGCGGCGCAGCACCTACACCCTCGAGGGCGGGGACGTGCACGTGCTGCGGCCCGACCTGCTGCTCGTGGGCTTCAGCGAGCGCACCTCGCCGGCCTCGCTGGACCTGCTGTGCGAGACGGTCTTCGCCCGGGGCGACGTCACCGACGTGCTCGTCGTGGTCATGCCGCGCACCCAGACGGCCATCCACCTCGACATGCTCTTCACCCAGCTCGATCGCGAGCTGTGCTGCATCTACCCGCCGTATTTCCTCGGGCCCGAGCGGCTCGCGGTGCTGCACCGGCGCAAGGGCAGCGACGCCGTGCACGAGGCGCCCGACTTCTTCTCGGCGCTGCGCTCGGTGGGCTACCCGCTCGAGCCGGTGTTCTGCGGCGGCACCAACCGCACGCTGCAGGATCGCGAGCAGTGGACGTCGGGCTGCAACCTCTTCGCGGTGCGTCCCGGCACCGTGCTGGCGTATGCGCGCAACGAGGCCACGCTGGGCGAGCTGGCGCGGGCGGGCTTCCGCATCGTGCCGTCGGTGAACTTCCTGGCGTTCGACGACTGGGACGAGGCGAAGCACCGCACCGTCATCACCATCGACGGCACCGAGCTGGCGCGCGGCGGCGGCGGTCCGCGCTGCATGACGCTGCCCATCCGGCGGGCACCCCTGTGAGCGGCGTGATGGCGCATCCGGTCTCCCCGCTCGCGGAGCGGGTGCTGCTCAGGCTGCGCGTGGCGCCGGCCTCGTCGGCGGAGCTGTGCCACGAGGTGCTGGGCCTGCCCGGCGCGCCCCGGGTGCTCGCCGAGCGCGTGGCGGCGGCCCTGCTCGGTGCCGACCCGCGCGTGCGCCAGCTGCCTGACGGCCGCTGGGCCCTCGCGAGCGCGGCGCAGGGCTCGCCGTTGCTGGAGGAGTGCGCCTTCGCCGTGGTGGACGTCGAGACCACGGGCATGCGGGCGGCGGGCGAGGACCGCGTCACCGAGGTGGCGGTGGTGCTGCTGCACGGGGGACGGCGCGAGGTGCTGCTCGACACGCTCGTGAACCCCGGCCGGCCCATCCCCCCGGCCATCAGCGGCATCACGGGCATCACCGACGCCATGGTGCGCGGCGCGCCGACCTTCGAGGCCATCGCCGACGAGCTGCTCGGCGTGCTGGCGGGCCGCATCTTCGTGGCGCACAACGCGCGCTTCGACTGGAGCTTTCTCGACGCGTCGCTGCAGCGGGCGCGGGGGCTGGGGCTGGGTGGCCCCAACGTCTGCACCGTGCGGCTCGCACGCCGCCTGCTGCCGGGCGTGGGGTCGTGCGGCCTCGACAACCTCACCCACGTGCTCGCGCTCGAGAACAGCGCGCGGCACCGCGCCGCGGGCGACGCCGACGTGACGGCGCGCCTGCTCGAGCGCCTGCTCATGGTGGCGCGCGGGGAGGGCGCGCGCACGCTCGACGACCTCGACCGCATCCAGCGCCGCAAGAAGGGCGCGCCGCCCGGGACCGGCGGCGCCGAGGCCTGAGGCGTGGTGGCCCTTGGTACCACGACTAGCTTGCTCCGCATGACTCCCGTCCCCGGACTCGCATGCCGCTAGCGCTGCCGTTCACCGTCGGCCGCCTCCGCTGCCACACCCTCGAGGCCGGCCTCCAGCGCCTCGACGGCGGGGCGATGTTCGGCGTGGTGCCGAAGCCCCTGTGGGAGCGCGCCATCCAGCCGGACGAGCGCAACCGCATCCCGCTCGCCATGCGCTGCCTGCTCATCGAGCATCCCGACGGCCTCGTGCTGGTGGACACCGGCGCCGGCGACAAGGACGACGCCAAGTTCCGCGACATCTACGGCCTCGAGAACACCGGCCGCCACGGTGCCACGCAGCTGGAGGACGCCATCCTCGAGGCGGGTCACCGGCCGGAGGACGTGCGCTGGGTCATCAACACCCACCTGCACTTCGACCACGCGGGCGGCAACACCCTGCGCGGCGTGGGCGACGAGCCGCCGAGCCTGAGCCTCTCCGACACCCGGCCGATCCGTCTCGCCTTCCCGAACGCCACCTACGTGGTGCAGCGCGGCGAGCTCGAGTTCGCCCGGCGCACCAACGAGCGCACCCGGGCCAGCTACCTGCCGGCCAACTTCGAGCCCATCGCCGACCAGCGCCGGTGGAAGCTGCTGAACGGCGACGTGCAGGTGCTGCCCGGCATCTCGGTGCGGGTCACGCCGGGGCACGTGCCGTGGCACCAGACCGTCATGATCGCCGACGGCGGCGAGCACGCCCTCTTCCTGGGGGATCTCATCGCCACGAGCGCGCACCTGCCGCTGCCGTGGATCATGGGCTACGACCTCGAGCCGCTGCGGACCCTCGAGAGCAAGCGCACCCTCATGGAGCAGGCGGTGCCGGGGCGGTGGCGCTTCATCTTCGAGCACGACGCCCACGTGGCCTGGGGGTTTCCGGTGAAGGAGGGGAAGGGATTCGCCCTGCGGGACATGCAGTTGGTGGAGGGCCCTGGGGCGGATTGACTCAAGTGACGGTCGGGGCTAGCTTTGCCCTGAGTTTTGGAAGCGGGGCACGAGTGCCCCCACCCCCAGCCCGGCGACCGACCACAGTGCGGCGCCAGCGCGAATGGGTCCCGGATCGAACATCTCGCGAGCCTCTGGGCTCCGCGCGGTACTCGGGGCACCCGTTCGGAACGGGTGCCCTTTTTGTCGTCCCAGAACCGGAGGAATGCCACTGTCCACCAGTGATCGCGAGCGGCGCACGCGCATCAACCGGCAGATCCGCATCAGCCCCGTCCGAGTCATCGACTCCGATGGCGGCCAGCTCGGTGTCCTGCCCGTCGAGGAAGCGCTCGCCCTCGCGCAGGAACGCGGCCTCGACCTGGTCGAGGTGGCCGCGACGGCCCGGCCCCCCGTGGTCAAGATCATGGACTACGGGAAGTACAAGTTCGAGGAGGCCAAGGCCGCCCGCGCCGCGAAGAAGAAGCAGCACGTCATCCACCTGAAGGAAGTGAAGTACCGTCCGGGGATCGACGATCACGACTTCGACTTCAAGACGCGCCACGCGCGCGAGTTCCTGCAGGAAGGCAACAAGGTCAAGGTGACGATGATGTACCGCGGGCGTCAGCTCGCGCACCTCGAGCTGGGCAAGGCCGTCCTCGACCGGGTCGCCGCCGCGGTGGCCGACATCGGGAAGATCGAGGCCGACGCGAAGCTCGAGGGCCGGAACATGACGATGGTGCTGGCGCCGAAATAGGGCGGACAGCGGGACAAGGCGGACGAGCGGCCGGTGGGGGTCGCTCGCCACGCAACCTGGAGCGAGACGAGACCATGCCCAAGATGAAGAACCGGCGTGCGGCGCAGAAGCGCTTCATCAAGACCGGGACGGGGAAGCTGAAGCGCTTCCACGCGAACCACAGCCACATCCTGACCAAGAAGACGCGCAAGCGGAAGAACAAGCTCAAGAAGAGCGATCTCGTGAGCTCCGCCGATTTCCCGCGCGTGAATCGCCTGCTTCAGGCCTAAGGGGAGAACCAGACGATGCCACGCGTAAAGAACGGTCCCGCGCACCACGCGCGGAAGAAGAAGATCATGAAGGCCGCCAAGGGCGGCTTCGGCGCCCGCAGCAAGCTGTACAAGGCGGCAAAGGAAAACGTCGAGCGCGGCCTGGTCTACGCCTACCGCGATCGCCGCAAGAAGAAGAGCGACTTCCGGGCCCTCTGGATCGTCCGGATCAACGCGGCCGCGCGTCAGTGCGGGGTGAGCTACAGCCGCCTGATGGCGGGCCTGAAGGCCGCCGGCGTCGAGGTGAACCGCAAGGTGCTGGCCGACCTCGCCGTGCACGACATCGACGCGTTCGCGAAGCTCGCCGAGCTCGCGAAGGCCGC
>DASUOW010000066.1:0-4639 GCA_036276435.1 Gemmatimonadales bacterium | reverse complement strand
GTGGTCTACGACAGGCACGGCTGGCAGGAGAAGCCGCTCGAGCCGGCGGGCGAGTTCTACGGCGAGTTCGCGACGTGGCGGGTGCAGCTCGACGTGGCGGAAGACCAGGTGGTGGGTGCCACGGGCGTGCCGGTGTGCGGCGACCCGGGTTGGGAGCGCGCCAATCGCGGGGGCCGCGCCGTGCAGTACGGCCGCGACGCGTACGGCAGCGTGCTCGGCGCGGGCTGCGCCTTTCCGGCGGACTTTCCGGGCACCACCGCACCCGTGGCCGGCGACAAGCGCATCCTCTGGTACGCCCGCGACGTGCACAACTTCGCGCTCTCGCTGAACCCCGAATACCGCCACGAGGGCGGCCAGTGGGGTGAGACGCTCATCCACGTGCTGTACCGTCCCGGGGACGAGAAGACGTGGAGCGGCGTGGCGGTGGAGCGCACGGCGACGGCGCTCGCGTGGCTCGACCAGGTGTTCGGGCCGTATGCGTGGCCGCAGATCACCAACCTGCACCGGCTCGACGGCGGCGGCACCGAGTTCCCCATGGTGATCATGGACGGCTCGGCGAGCCAGGGCCTCATCATCCACGAGCTGGGCCACAACTACGTCATGGGCATCCTCGCGAGCAACGAGTGGCGCGAGGCGTGGCTGGACGAGGGGTTCAGCGATTTCCAGGGCGCGCTGTTCGACGAGTCCGAGGGCCGGGTGGGCTTCGATCCCGAGGTCGAGCTGTACCTGCTCCGCCAGGATCTCGACGGCCACTCGGACCCGACCAGCCTGCCGTCACAGGCGTACCGCGACTTCAACGCGTACAACACGAGCGCCTACGTCCGAGGGGCGGAGTTCTTCAACCGGCTCCGCTACGTCGTGGGCGACGACGCGATGCGGCGCATCCTGCGCGAGTACTACCGGCGCTGGAAGCTCAAGCACGTGGACGAGGCCGCGTTCCGCGAGGTCGCCGAGGACGTCTCGGGGATGGACCTGACCGGCTTCTTCGCGCAGGAGCTGCATCAGGTGGCGCTGAAGGACTACGCCGTGGGGAAGGTGGAGCGGCGGGAGGACGGCACGGCGGGCTGGACGACGCGCGTGGAAGTGAAGCGGCTCGCCGAGGGGATCGTGCCGGTCGAGGTGTTCGTCTTCGCGGAGGGCGACACGGCCGTGGTGCGCACCGATGGCCTGCAGCGCTCCGAGTGGGTGGAGGTGCGGACGGCGTCGAAGCCGCGCGAGGTGTGGCTCGACCCGCGGGTGCAGACGGGCGACTGGAACATGCTGAACAACCGGCACCGCTTCGGCGGCGACCTGGCGTCGGCGCTCCTGCTCTTCGACGCGCAGCGGCCGGCCACCTTCTACTTCGACACGTGGTTCTCCCAGCAGACCGCCCGCGACCGCCTCACCCAGGGCTGGATGCCGATGGCGTGGTACAACGACGTCGGCGGCATCACCCTCGGCGTGCGCTCACGCGACGACTACCTGGGCCGCTACGAGCGGAACCAGTTCTGGCTCTCCTACAGCCTGGGCGAGCCGGATGCGCAGGTGCGGCGGCTCGACTTCTTCGTGCGCGCGAAGGATCCCGTCTGGGCGCGGGCGCCCGGCTTCTCGCCCACCTTCGAGGCGTTCCGCATCGAGGGCCGCTGGGGCGGCCTGCTGCGTGCCGCGTGGGAGCGGCAGCCGCACCAGAGCTTCGGGCCGACGCACACCACGGCACTCTCCCTCCGGCTGGTGGGGATCGACGACGATCGCTTCCTCGACCCCGGCCAGTACGAGCCGGTGGGCGTCGCCGAGCTCGCGTTCGAGCAGGGCGTGACGACACGCGCCAACGGCTGGCGGCTCGCGGCCTCGGGCAGCCTGGGCCTCGGGCTCGTGTTCGATCGCGACGAGCTCGCGCCGCTGGGGCGCGAGCGGGACCAGTACTACTATCGCGCCACCCTCGAGGGCACGGCGCGGCGGCGCCTCGGCGCGGGCAAGTGGCTCGTGGGCGGCAGGGCATTCGTGGGGGTGGCCGGCTGGGACGCGGCGGCACCGCTGCAGCGGCAGATGTTCGTGGCCAACCCCGATCCGTTCGGCCAGCTCAACAACCCGTTCGTGCGCTCCGTGGGCGCGCTCATGGTCGGCGACGACATGGCCTACCATGCGCCGGGCGGCGGCAACGTCCGCGGCGCCGACTTCCGCCTCGCGGCGCCCGGCCTCGCGGCCCTCAACGCTGAACTCGAGTTCGAGGCGCGTCGCAAGCCGCGCGGACGGCTGTTCAACCGGCTCGCGCTCGCCGGGTTCGCCGACGCGGCGCAGGGCTTCGGCGCCGACGACGAGCGGCCGTCGTCGGAACGGGTGAAGTTCCTGGCGGACGCGGGCGTGGGCGTGCGAGCGTCGCACCGGATCGGCGACACGCCGTTCGAGACCCGGCTCGATTTCCCGGTCTACCTGAGCGAGCCGGCCTTCGCGCGGAACGAGTCGGCGCGCGACGAGGCCCTCGATTTCCGGTGGGTGTTCAGTGTGCAGGCTGCGTTCTGAAGGGCAGGTGGTAGTGCCATGAAACCGATCGACTTCGGCCGCCGGGACGCGCTGCGTTCCGCGTTCGAGAAATTCGCCGAGCAGGTGATGCAGCAAACCGAGGAACGGGTGGTGCAGAAGCGCTACCTGCGTCCGCCGGGCGCGCTGCCCGAGATGGCGTTCCTCGCCGCGTGCACGCGCTGCAGCGAGTGCGTGAAGGCGTGTCCCGTCGAGGCCATCGTCAAGGCGCCGGCCGAGGCGGCGCTGGCGGCCGGGACGCCGTACATCGACCCGCTGATGCAGGGCTGCATCGTGTGCCCGGACATGCCGTGCGCGGCCGCGTGCCCGACGGAAGCGCTGACGGTGCCGGCCAACGGCTGGGCCGGCTACCGGATCGGCGTGCTGGAATTCCTGCCGGAGCGCTGCATCACCTTCCAGAACATCACCTGCAACGCATGCGCGGAGGCATGCCCGCAGGGCGCAGCCGCGCTCGTCATCGACGAGGGGGGACATCCCGTGCTCAGGGCCGAGGGTTGCACCGGGTGCGGCTCGTGCCTGCGGGCGTGCGTGACGTCGCCGCCGTCGTTCAAGCTGACGCCCGCCGGGGGCTGATGCATCCCGGCCGGGCTCGCCTTATCCTTCCGATATTCCCACGTCAGCCGCTCCAGGACTCCTCCGTGAAGAGGTCTGCATGCAAGTGATCATCCCGCTCGCCGGCAAGGGCACCAGGCTCCGCCCCCACACCCATCTCGTCCCCAAGCCGATGCTCAAGGTGGCGGGCAAGCCGGTGATGGACTGGGTCATGGACCGGCTGGGCGGGCTGGACGTGCATGAGTTGATCTTCATCACGGGGCACCTGAAGGAGCAGGTGGAGCAGTATGCGCGGGCCAAGTACAAGTATCCGGCGCGCTTCATCGAGCAGAAGGTGCAGGACGGCACGGCGGGCGCCGTGAACCTGGCGCGGCCGTACGTGACGGAGCCGGTGCTGATCATCTTCGTCGACACCGTCTTCGAGGCCGACCTCACGCTGGTGAAGCGTCCCGACATCGACGGCATCATCTGGGCGAAGGAAGTCGAGGACTACCAGCGTTTCGGCGTGGTGGTCACCGACAAGGACGGCTTCATGACGAAGATCGTCGAGAAGCCCAAGGAGCCCATCTCGAAGCTCGCCAACATCGGCCTCTACTACATTCGCGACGTCGCGGCGCTGTGGCAGGGCATCGACGCCGTGCTGGCGCGGCCGAAGAACCAGGGGGAGTACTTCCTCACCGACGCCTTCCAGCACATGATCGACCACGGCCGGAAGATCCTCACCGCCGAGGTGGGCGGCTGGTACGACTGCGGCAAGCTGGACACGCTGCTCGAGACGAACGAGATCCTCCTCCGCAAGGGCGCGGCGCGGCGCCCCGCGCTGCCCGACGGCGTCGACGTGATCGAGCCCGTGTACATCGAGGACGGCGTGCGCATCGAGCGGAGCGTCATCGGCCCCAACGTGTCGCTCGAGACCGGCGCGGTGGTGCTGGACAGCAAGCTCTCGAACAGCGTCGTCGGCCGGGACGCGAAGCTCTCCCACGCGCGCCTCGACGGCGCGTTCCTCGGCAACAGCGTCCTCGTGGAGAACTTCGAGGGCAGCGCCAGCCTGGGCGACCACAGCGAGCTGTCCGGTCGCTGAGTCCCACCGCCGGAGGTGATCGTGTCGGCCGTTGACGAGCTCTGTCGGTCCTACCTCGACGCACGCTGGCACTTCGACCCGAGCGCCGCGAGTGCGGCGGGGCTGACGACGCACGACGACCGCCTCGGCCGGTACGACGAGGCGGGCGTGCGCGAGCTCACCGCGGCGCTGCGCGCCCTGGCCGGCGCCGCGGAGGAACTCGACACGGCCGACCAGGACGAGGAGATCGACCGCACCGCGCTGCTCGACGAGCTGCGGGTGGCCATCTTCCGCTTCCAGCACGAGCAGCCCCACCGTCGCAATCCCGCCTTCTGGCTGCGCCACTTCTTCGACGGCCTCCACGCCCTCGGCGCGCGTCCCGACGCGAGCGAGGCGACCGCCGCCTCCGTCGCGGCGCGGCTGCGCGACGCGCCCGCCTTCCTCGACGCCGCGCGCGACACGATGACCGAGCCGCCGCGCGTGCTCTCGGACTCCGCCCTCGCCATGCTC
>DASUOW010000065.1:0-4647 GCA_036276435.1 Gemmatimonadales bacterium | reverse complement strand
CGTGGCGTTCGCCTCCATCAGGAAGCGGCCCACGACGTACCCGCTGCCGTTCCTCGCGCTGCTCTCGACCACCTCGAACGAGATGCCCGATTCGATGCCGTCCTGCCAGAAGGCGAGGATGGCGTCGTGGCCGGCCACGATGCCGCCGTCGGGAGGAAGCAGGAGCGCATCGTCCGCGTAGAGCGCGGCCAGGGCCACCGCGTCCCCCTCGTTCGACGCCGCCTCGTAGCGGGCGACCACGTCGCGGAGCGCCCGCTCCTCGCCGCCCGGCGGAGCGGGGACGGGGCCGCACGCGGCGAGCAGCAGCAGGAGGGCGCAGGGCAGGGCGGAGGTGGCCCGTTGGGCTGATACTGTCATTCTGGCTCGGTTCCGGGTAGCTTCAAAGTGCTGTAAGTCCTGCACCGGCAAGCCGGTGCGATGTTCAACCCATCATTTGCAGGTGTGCGTGGCAAGACGTTCAAGACGGCGCTCCAGTGGAACTGGTGTCGCCGCTGCTTCTCCCTCGTTCCGACGCTCGTCGGGTCGGGGCATGCCGTCCCATCGAGATTGGCTCCTGGAGCAACATGGCTCCGTCTGTGCCTATTGCGGCATCGAGACGGCGCCCGAGGCGATTACGCTGGATCATGTGCGGCCGCGTCGCGGCCAGACGGCGTATGACAGGCCGGACAATCTGGTGCTCGCCTGCCGCGAGTGCAACGCGGCGAAGGCGGACACCCCGTTGATGGCCTTCCTCCTCGCCAGACGCTCCCGTGGCGTGTTCCTCCTCCATTATGGGGAACACCTCTCCGAGCCGCTCCGTGAATTGGCCCGCAAGGCCTCGGAGCGACCGATGCCGGTGCGCAACGGCCACTAGCCAGGGAAGAAGCAACCGAAACGCCAAGGGCGGCCCGATGTCGGGCCGCCCTTTGTGTGTCGGCTGTCGCGACGCTGTCGAATATTGTGCGAATTCCAGCCAGTCCGTATGATGGATTCCCCATGAAGTAGGGTTCAGGAATTCTGCGATCGTTCCCCGCCAAATAGGAGCTCGCCGCCATGCGCACGTTCCGCCGTTCCGGGTCCCGGCTCGCTCGAGGGGTCGCCTTGGCAACCGTCATCGCGGCCGCCGGATGTGGTGACGACGTCACCAACATCAGCAATGACGTGCCGACGTTCACGCCCGACGCCGTGGTGAGCTACGACGACCTCAAGGCTGCGCTCATCGAGGCCGTCGGCACCACCTCCGGCGCCACCAACGGCGGCCTCGGCCTGCCGATGTGGGCGACGGTGGTGGACCGTTCGGGTGTCGTGGTCGCCGTGGTCTACAGCGGCGGGACCACCGACGCGCAGTGGCCGGGCAGCCGCATCATCTCCGCGCAGAAGGCGAACACGGCCAACAACTTCAGCCTCTCCGGCCTGGCGCTCTCCACCGCCAACCTCTACAGCGCGGTGCAGCCGGGCGGCAGCCTCTTCGGCCTGCAGGAAGCCAACCCGATCAACGAGGATGCCGCCTACGGCGGTGACGCCGCCGACTACGGCACCACTGACGACTACATGGTCGGCAAGCGCATCGGCGGCACGAACGTCTTCGGCGGCGGCTTCGCCCTCTACAACGCGGCCGGCGAGATCGTCGGCGGCGTGGGCGTCTCGGGCGACACCAGCTGCGCCGACCACGTCATCGGCTGGAAGGTCCGGCACATCCTCAATCTCGACAACGTGCCGGGCGGCGTGAGCGCCACCGGCGACGACAACATCGTCTACGACATCAACGTCGCCGGGCAGAGCGCGGGTGGCTTCGGCCAGCCGCACTGCGCCGACGCGGCCGTGGAGAGCGCGATCGCCGCCGACCTGCCGGTCTCGTTCCCGACGGGCGCCGCCGAGTAGGCGCGGGCGCTCGGGGCGATGACACGAAGGGCCCGGACCACCGGTCCGGGCCCTTCGTGTCATCGCCCGCGACGCTCTCAGCCCGTCGGGGCGCCGAGGCCGCCGACGGTGACCGCCTCGCCGATGATGCGCGCCTGCTCCATGGCGTGCATCGCCGGGTAGCCTTCCGCCGGGCTCGCGCGGTCCGGCCGGCCCACGTAGCCGAGCGCCGCGCCCTTTGGCAGCAGCTCGCGCAGCTTCGGCTCCACGTAGGTCCACGCGCCCATGTTGCGCGGCTCTTCCTGCACCCACGCGAGCTCCTGCAGGTTGGCATACTTCGCCAGCAGCTCGCGCAGCTCGGCCCACGGGAACGAGTACAGCTGCTCCACGCGCACCAGCGCGACGGGCCGGTCGGGCTGCTTGTCCGCCTCGGCGAGCAGGTCGTAGTAGACCTTGCCGCTGCAGAGGATCACGCGCGTCACCTTGTCGCGCCGCGCCTCGGCCTTCGGGTCGTCGAGCACGGGGTGCCAGTGCCCGTGCGCGAGGTCGTCGAGGTGGCTCGTGGCGAGCGGATGCCGCAGCAGGCTCTTCGGCGTCATGATCACGAGCGGCCGCTGGCGGGTGCGCTTCGCCTGGCGGCGGAGCAGGTGGAAGTACTGCGCCGGCGTGGTGGCGTTCGCCACGCGGATGTTGCCCTCCGCCGCGAGCTGCAGGAACCGCTCGAGCCGCGCGCTCGAGTGCTCCGGCCCCTGGCCCTCGTAGCCGTGCGGCAGCAGCAGCGTGAGCCGCGTCGTGATGCCCCACTTCGAGAGGCCCGCCGCGAGGAACTGGTCCACGATGACCTGCGCGCCGTTCACGAAGTCGCCGAACTGCGCCTCCCACAGCACCAGCGCCTCGGGCGCGGCGGCGCTGTAGCCGTACTCGAAGCCCAGCGTCGCCAGCTCGGAGAGCGGGCTGTTGTGCAGCTCGAACGGCGCAGTGGCACCCGGCAGGTGCTGCATGGGGCACCACTCCTGCCCCGTCTTGACGTCGTGCTGCACCAGTTGACGGTGGCTGAAGGTCCCGCGCTCGGAGTCCTGCCCCGTGAGCCGGATCGGCACGCCCTCCACCAGCAGGCTCGCGAACGCCAGCGCCTCCGCCTGCGCCCAGTCGATGCCGCCATCGGGGCCGAGCGCCGGCTTCCGGCGCTCGAACTGCTTGGAGAGCTTCGGGTGCACCGCGAACCCCGCCGGCCATGTCACCAGCTGTTCGTTGAGCGCGCCGAGCAGTTCCGGCGCCACGCGCGTGTCCACCTCGTGGCCGGCCATGACCGGCTTGCGCGCCGGGGCCGGCGGTCCCTTGCCCATGCTCCCACGGAACGCCTGCTGGATCTCCACGAGCCGATCGTACGACGCCTTCGCCTCCTGCTCCGCCTGCTCGGCCGTGAGGACGCCTTCGCGCACCAGCTGTGCGGCATACCGCTCGCGCACCGTCGGCAGCTCCTTGATGCGTGCATACATCAGCGGCTGGGTGTAGCCCGGCTCGTCACCCTCGTTGTGGCCGTGCCGACGGTATCCCACCAGGTCGATCAGCACGTCCTTCGCGAACTTCCCGCGGTACGCGAGCGCCAGCCGGACGGCGCTGATGCACGCCTCCGCGTCGTCGGCGTTGACGTGGATCACGGGGATGTCGAACCCCTTCGCCAGGTCGGAGGCGTAGGTCGTCGAGCGCGCATCCTGCCAGTCGGTGGTGAAGCCCACCTGATTGTTGGTGATCAGGTGCAGCGTGCCGCCGGTGTCGTAGCCCTTGAGCGCGCCGAGGTTGAGCGTCTCGGCCACCACGCCCTGGCCCGCGAAGGCGGCGTCGCCGTGGATCACCACCGGCAGCGCGGCCGACATGTCGTGATGCGGCTCGCGACTGCGGCGGTTGGTCTGCTCCGCGCGCGCGCGTCCGTCCACCACCGCTCCCACGAACTCGAGATGGCTCGGGTTCGGCACGAGCGTCACCGTGATGGTCTTGCCGCTCGCCGTCCGCACCGCGCCCTCGGCGCCATGGTGGTACTTCACGTCGCCGGTGCCGCCCTCGGGCGTCATCGTCCCCGCCTCGACGTGCCGCCCACCCTCGAACTCCGCGAAGATGGTGTCATACGGCCGGCCCACGGTGTGCGCCAGCACGTTGAGCCGCCCGCGATGCGCCATGCCCAGCACCACGTCACGCACGCCATGCTCGGCGGCCACGTGGTTCACCTCGTCGAGCATCGGCACGAGCATGTCCACGCCCTCGATCGAGAAGCGCTTCTGCCCGAGATAGGCTTTGTGGAGGAACCGTTCCAGCGCCTCCACCTGCACGAGCCGCTTGTACAGCGTCTTCTTGCCCTCCGCCGACAGCGGCTCCCGGAACGCCCCCGACTCGATCTGCGCCCGCAGCCACACCCGCTCCTCGTGACTCGCGATGTGCTCCACCTGGTACGCCATCGTGCTGCAGTAGGCGGCCATCAGCGCCGGATACGCCTCCGCGAGCGACGCCCCCGGCGTCGCGATGCGCAGCACCGCCGACGGAATCCGCGCCATGATCTCCGGCGTCAGCCCCAACGGCACCGGATCGAGCGCCGGATCCCCCTGCGGCTCGCTCCCGAGCGGATCCAGCCGCGCCGCCAGATGCCCGTGCGTCCGAAACGCCTTCACCAACGCCATCGCTGCGGCGACATGGAAGAGATCCTCCGCCGTCGCCACCATCGACCCCGACGCGCCGGAGGCGACCGGGGCGGCGGAGGAAGCGAGTGGCGGCGTCGGCGCAGCCGACGCCGGTCCCGAGCGAGCGCCCGCACCC
>DASUOW010000064.1:0-5360 GCA_036276435.1 Gemmatimonadales bacterium | reverse complement strand
AGCCCGATGGTGCCGGTGACGAACAGGATGTCGTTGCCGTAGGCTTCCTCGATCGGCCAGGGCTTGCCGAAGGGTCCCCGCACGCCGATGACGTCGCCGGGCTTCAGCCGCGCCATGGCCTTGGTGACCGTGCCGACCTCGCGGATCGTGTGCACCAGCTTGTTGAGGTCGCGGCAGTCGCCGGAGATCGAGATCGCCACCCCCCCCACGCCGAATACGTAGAGCATGTTGAACTGGCCGGGCTGGAAGGCGAGCGGCTCGACGCCGAGATCGGCGGCGAGCTCGAGCGTGAAGGTGTCGTCCGTCTCGTGCACCGCGCGCTGCACCACGAACGGGTGCGGCGCCATCGGGGCCGCGACCGGTGCGTGCGGGAGCGCGGCGGTCATCGGGCGGCCGGCGCCTGGCCGTACAGGTCGAGCAGCTGCAGGCGCGTGGCCGACAGCCGCTGCGCGACGATCTCGGCGAAGCGCTTGAGCAGCTCGTAGCCGAGATCGTGGTCGGCCTCGCACTTGGCGCGCAGGCAGGTGCCGTCGAGGGCCACGGCGCGCACGAGTTCCTGCGCCCGCGCGCTGAACTGCCAGTTGTATGGCGGCAGCAGCCACGACCAGCCGAGAATGTCGCCGGCGCTGACGGTCTGGATGATCACGGGCCCGGCCTGCGGCGCGAAGCTCTCGATCGCGACGGTGCCGTGGCGGATCACGTAGAACTTCGCCGCCTCGTCGCCTTCGCGGGCGATCATGTCCCCCGCATCGAAGCGCACGTTGCTGGCGCATCCGGCGATCGTGGCGAGGTGCTCCGGCCGCAGGCCACGGAAGAACGGGTGCTCGGCGAGCAGGGGAGCGAGGCCGTGTGGATCGGTCATGAGGCGCTGGCGGCGTCCGACGCGCGGAACGCGGCCACCTCCGCGGTGAGGTCGATGCCGACGGGACACCAGGTGATGCAGCGGCCGCAGCCCACGCAGCCGGACTCGCCGAACTGGTCCTGCCACGTGGCGAGCTTGTGCGTCAGCCACTGCCGATAGCGTGCGGCCGTGCCGCGCCGCACGCTTCCGCCGTGGATGTAGGAGAAGTCCGCCGTGAAGCACGAGTCCCAGCGGCGCCACCGCTCGGCGGTGCGTCCGGCCAGGTCCATCGTGTCCTCGACGGTCGTGCAGAAGCAGGTGGGGCAGACCATGGTGCAATTGCCGCAGGCCAGGCAGCGCCGCGCGGTCTCCTCCCAGCGCGGGTGCTCGAGCTGGCGGAGCAGCACGCCGCGCGCATCGCCGGGCATGGTACGGCACATCGCGCTGGCGGCACCGGCGACCCGGCGTTCGGCGTCGGCGATCGCCTCAGGGGACGCGGATTCGGCGCCCACCGTCTCGAGGATCTCCGCACCGGCGCGCGAGCCGGCCACGATCACGAAGTCGTGCCGGTCGCGGTCCGCCAGCTCCGTCAGCTTGAGATCGTAGCCGGCCGTGGCGCCAGGACCGGTGCCCATGGAGGCGCAGAAGCACGTCGCGGCCGGCGTGGTGCACTCGACGGCCATGATGAAGAGCCGGTCGCGCCGCCGCCGATAGACGGGGTCGGCGAACGGCCCACCCAGGAAGACCCGGTCCTGCTTCGCGATGGCGGCCAGCTCGCACGGGCGGACGCCGAGGAGGGCGAGGCGGGGCGGCTCGTCGGCACCCGGCTCCACGGTGAAGGCGTGGTCGGTACGCTCGGCCCGGAAGAGACGGAAGGCGGGAAGATGCAGATACCGCTTCCAGGCATGCGGCCCCACGGCGTACCCGAACCAGGATGGCTCATCCCGCCGCACGAGGCGATAGCGCCCGCCGTCCTGTTCGTCGCCCCAGCCCTCGGGCAACTCGCCCGTGGAGGTGATCTCCCCATACGCGATGGCCCCGTCCGTCCGGACGGGGCCAAGCACGGTCCAGCCACGTTGCAGCAGGGCGTCCAGCACCGCCTGAAATCGGGGTGCGGGGAGCAGGGTCGGGGTGTACTCGGCCGGCATGGTGGATCGCTTTCCGCGCGCGATCCATCATGCACCTTTCAGGTACAAGGAAGCGCCATGCCGCCGTGAAGATCGGCTTAGGCGGCCGCTCAGCGCCGCACCGAAATGCCGCCGTCACGCCGGCCGCCGATGACGCCCGCCGGGCCGGAGCGCCCGTTGCCCTCCACCTGCTGCTCCTTGTCCTTCGCCTCGAGCCGCTCGACCTTGATCCCGAGCCGGAGCCGGGCGAAGAGGCTCATGTACTGGTTGGCCACCCAGACCAGGGCGAAGAAGGCGATCACGAGCCCCCGCCAGTCGGGCAGCAGCAGGCGGTAGCCGGTCAGGGCGAGGAAGCCGGCCGTCACGTAGTGACTGAAGCAGTACTCGCAGGTGAAGAGGTAGAAGAACTTCCGCTGCACCAGCCGCGGCGCCTCCTGGCTCCGCCGCACGCAATACTCGCGCGGCTCCCGGAAGACCTCCTCGTGGGTGACGGTCCAGGCCACGCAGGCGATCGGCACGGCGAGCAGGAAGAGCCACGCCACCTGTTGCGTGAGGCTGAGCGCGCTGCCGTTCATGGGGCGACCTCGTGGACGTGAAGGGTCTCGTTGGAGAGACCCGGCAACGACGGGAGTGATCCACCCGCCTCGCGTGGCGGGCGGACGCGCCGCCCCCTAGCTTGAGCGCATGCCATTCAGCCACGTCGTCGGCGGCGTCCGCCATCGGTTCCCGGACCTGCGCACGCTCCTCGCGAAGGCCTCGCCGGCCCGCTCGGGCGACGAGCTCGCCGGCCTGGCGGCGGAGAGCGCCGAGGAGCGTGTCGCGGCGCAGATGGCGCTGGCCGACGTGCCGCTCGCCGCCTTCCTCTCGGAGACGGTCGTCCCCTACGAATCGGATGAGGTGACGCGGCTCATCGTCGATACGCACGACGTTTCGGCGTTCGACCGCGTTCGGCATCTCACCGTCGGTGGACTGCGCGACTGGCTGTTGTCCTACGAGACCGACGGCGCCACGCTCGCGGCACTGGCGCCGGGTCTCATGCCGGAGATGGTGGCCGCCGTCACCAAGCTGATGCGGGTGCAGGACCTGATCCTGGTGGCGTCACGGTGCCGGGTGGTGACGCGGTTCCGGAACACCATCGGGCTCGAGCGGCGACTCTCCACCCGGCTCCAGCCCAACCATCCCACCGACGATCCACGCGGCATCGCGGCGTCCATCGTCGATGGCCTGCTCTACGCGAACGGCGACGCCGTCATCGGCATCAATCCCGCCAGCGACAGCCCGGCGACGGTGCGGACGCTGCTCGAGATGCTCGAGGAACTGCGGCTGCGACTCGACGTGCCCACCCAGTCGTGCGTGCTGGCCCACGTCACCACGACGCTCGAGCTGATGCGCCGCGGGGCGCCCGTGGATCTGGTGTTCCAGTCCATCGCGGGCAGCGAGGCGGCCAACCGGAGCTTCGGCGTCGACCTCGCCCTGCTGCGGGAGGCGCAGGACGCGGCGCTCGGACTCCACCGCGGCACCGTGGGCCGGAACGTGATGTACTTCGAGACGGGGCAGGGCAGCGCGCTCTCGGCGAATGCGCACCACGGCGTCGACCAGCAGACGATGGAGGTGCGCGCGTACGCCGTGGCGCGGGCGTTCGCGCCGCTGCTCGTCAACTCGGTCGTGGGCTTCATCGGTCCGGAATACCTCTACGACGGCAAGCAGATCACGCGCGCAGGCCTCGAGGATCATTGCGCGGGCAAGCTGCTTGGCCTGCCGATGGGTTGCGACGTGTGCTACACCAACCACGCCGAGGCCGATCAGGACGACATGGACGTGCTGCTCACGCTGCTGGCGACGGCGGGCTGCACCTACATCATGGGCGTGCCCGGTGCCGACGACGTGATGCTCGGCTACCAGAGCACCTCGTTCCACGATGCGCTGTACGTGCGCCAGCTCCTGGGGCTGCGTCCGGCGCCCGAGTTCGAGGCCTGGCTGCAGCGGGTCGGCGTGGTGGATGAGCGGGATCGTCTGCGCGCCACCGGCTCCGTGCCGCTGGTGCAGCAGGTCGGCCTCCTGCCGGGGCTCTCGTGACCTCGCTGCCCGATCCGTGGCACCCGCTGCGCGCCCTCACGGCCGCGCGCATCGCACTCGGCCGTTCGGGCTCGAGCCTGCCGACGTCGGCACACCTCGACTTTCAGCTGGCCCACGCGCGGGCGCGCGACGCGGTGCATCACCCGGCCGATCTCGACGTGGTGGCGGCCGCGCTCGATGCGGTTTCGCTCGACCACGTGCGCCTGACCAGCCGCTGCATCGATGCCGCCGCGTACCTGAAGCGCCCCGTTCTCGGCCGCCGGCTGGACGACGCGAGTCGCGCTGCGGTGCCGGGCGTGCGCAGGGAGGGCGAGTGGGACCTCTCCATCGTGGTGGCCGACGGACTCTCCGGTTTCGCGGTGGAGCGCCACGCTGCTGCCCTGGCGACCGCGCTCGCACGGCGGCTCGGCAGTGAGGGCTGGCGCATCGCCCCCATCGCCGTGGTGCGGCATGGCCGGGTGGCGGTGGGTGACGAGATCGGCGAACTGTTCGGCGCGTCGCTGGTGGTGGTGCTGCTCGGAGAGCGGCCCGGACTGAGCGCCCCCGACAGCCTCGGTGCCTACCTCACCTGGGCGCCGCGCGTGGGACGCACGGATGCCGAGCGCAATTGCGTGTCCAACATCCGGCCGGAAGGGCTCCCGATCCCGGCGGCAGCCGACAAGCTCTGCTGGCTGCTGCGCGAAGCGCGGCGGCGAAGGGGCAGTGGCGTGGCGCTCAAGGATGAGGCGCCTGCCGGGCCGATCGTGGGGCCCGGCCATCCGATGCCGGGGGGTACCGGGCCGGAGCAGCAACCCGTGGCTGACCAGGCGCGCCATTGCTAGAATTCCGCACCTCGGCCCCCGTAGCTCAGCTGGATAGAGCAGCGGTTTCCTAAACCGTTGGCCGGAGGTTCAAATCCTCTCGGGGGCACTCGCTCCGCGTGACGCGCTCCAGGCGATCCGTCACATTGTTGCCGACCGATGCAGGGGGTCCGGGGATATCCCCGGACCCCCTGTGCGCGTCCGCCCGATCACGTTGCCGAGCCGAGCAACGGGCAACCTCGTCCCAGCGAAGGGGTACCGTGGGTTGACCCCGATCCGAGGAGGCTGTATGCGGGGTGCGTTTTCCAGGATGGCAACGGCTGCCGCTGCAGCGCTCGCGATCGCGTCGATCGGGGCCTGTGCCGGCAGTGACACCGCGAACCGGCGTACGACCGGTTCGGGCACGGAAGGCACGATGGACCGGGGCTCGCAATCGGCGGGCAACGTGACCGACACGAGCATGACGGGTGCTGGTCGGACGACCACCGGCACCATGACCGATACGACCGGCACCAC
>DASUOW010000063.1:0-3163 GCA_036276435.1 Gemmatimonadales bacterium | reverse complement strand
CACCCGGATCGACGTCACCTCGTCGCCCTGCTTGATGGCGTTGACGACGTCCATGCCCGTCGTCACCTGGCCGAAGACGGTGTGGACCCGGTCGAGGTGCGGCTGCGGCGAGTGGCAGATGAAGAACTGGCTGCCGCCGGTGTCCTTGCCCGCATGCGCCATGGAAAGCGTGCCGGCGACGTGCTTGTGGGTGTTGCGGTGCGTCTCGCACTTGATCTTGTAGCCCGGCCCGCCGGTGCCGGCGCGGCGGTCGTTGGGATCCTTCGAGAGCGGGTCGCCGCCCTGGATCATGAAGTTGGAGATGACGCGGTGGAACCGCGTGCCGTCGTAGAACTCCGAGTTGGCGAGCTTCTCGAAATTCTTGACGGTCTCGGGGGCTTCCTCGTCGAAGAGGTCGAGGACGATGGTGCCCTTGGTGGTCTCGATCGTGGCGGTCTTGGCCATGGGTCAGGTGGTCTGGGCTGAGGGACAGAGGTCGTGCAGCACGCACTCGCCGCACCGGGGACGGCGCGCGATGCAGGTGCGCCGGCCGTGAAAGATGAGCAGGTGCGAGAGCAGTGCCCAGTCCTCGCGTGGAAAGAGCCCCATGAGGTCCTGCTCGACCTTCTCGGGGTCGTCGTGCCTCGTGAGCCGGAGCAGGCGCGCGATGCGCCCCACGTGGGTGTCGACGGTGACGCCCTCGTTCAGGCCGAAGGCGTTGCCGAGGATGACGTTGGCGGTCTTGCGGCCGACGCCGGGCAGCACGCGCAGCTCGTCCATCGTGGCGGGAATCCGGCCGTCGTGAGCCGCCACCACCGCCTGGGCCATGCCGATAAGGCTCTTCGCCTTGTTGCGGAAGAATCCGGTGGACCGGATGATCTCCTCCACGTCGGCCTGGGAGGCCGCGGCGAGCGCCCGGGCATCCGGGTAGCGCGCGAAGAGCGCCGGCGTCACCATGTTGACCCGCGCGTCGGTGCACTGCGCGGAGAGGATGGTGGCGGCGAGCAGCTCGTAGGCATCGCGGTGGACGAGCTCGCAGTGGGCGTCCGGGTAGCGCGCCTTGAGCCGCTCGAGGATCACCACCGCTCGCGCCCGGCGGGCGGAGGCGCTCTCGCGCCCGGCCGTCCGCGTCACGCCGACCGGCGCTTCCGCGCGAAGGCCAGGAACTCGTCCACGCCCAGGCTATTGAGGATGTCGTGCGCACCCAGGCCGCCCTTGCGCGCGATGCCGACGCCGAACTCCACGTTGGCGATGCCGGCGACGTTGTGCGCGTCGGCGCCGATGGAGATCGCGACGCCCGCCGCCTTCGCCTGCGGCAGCACCCGCCAGTCGAGGTCCAGCCGATGCGGGTCGGCGTTGATCTCGATGGCGACGCCGGTGGCCGCGGCCTTCGCGATGACGGCGTCGAGGTCGAGGCCGTACGGGTCGCGCGAGAGCAGGAGGCGGCCGGTGGGATGGCCGACGATGGTGAGGTGCGGGTCGTCCATGGCGGCGAGCACGCGCGCCGTCATCTCCTCGCGCACCATGTTGAAGCGGCTGTGGATGGAGCCGATGACGAAGTCGAGCCGGTCGAGCACGTCGGCGGGGTAGTCGAGCGCGCCGTCGTGCAGGATGTCGGCCTCGATGCCCTTGAGGACGCGGATGCCCTCGAGCGCGGCGTTGACCGCGTCGATCTCGTCGCACTGGCGCGCCACGTCGTCGGGGGAGAGTCCGCCGGCGTAGGACGCGGCCTGGCTGTGGTCGGTGATCCCGACGTAGCGGTAGCCCGCCTCGCGGCACGCTTCCGCGATCTGGCGCACGGTGTTGGTGCCGTCGGAGTAATTGGTGTGGCAGTGCAGGAAGCCCTGCAGGTCGGCGCGCTCGAGCAGGCGGGGCAGGGTGCCCGCGGCGGCGAGCGCGATCTCGCCCCGGCCCTCGCGCAGCTCGGGCGGGATCACGGGCAGGCCGAGGGCGCCGTAGACGGCCGCCTCGTCGGGCGTGGGGACGAAGCCGCTGCCGCGCCACAACGCCGCGCCGTCGAGGGAGCAGCCCCGCTCGCGCGCGAACGCCGAGAGCTGCTGGAGGTGGCCCTCGCTCCCGGTGGCCTGCACGAGCACGGCGCCGGCGTTCACCGGCGTCGTCACCACGACCTGGGCGGTGGTGCCGCCGGCGAAGCGGAGCGTGACGCGCCGCTCGTCCTGGCCCGCGAACTCGCTCACGCCCGGCAGCTGGCTGAGCCGCGCGAACACCTCCGCCGGCGCGGACTCGGCGACGAGCACCAGCACGATCTCCCGCACCACCTCGAGCCGCCGGCGCACCTCGCCCGCGATGACGGCCTGCTGCACGCCGGGAAGGCGCGCGAGCGCGTCGCGCAGCCCCTGCGCCTCCTCGAGCGCGTGATGCGAGAGGCGGAAGCCGCCCGCCTGCCGCAGGAAGGCGATGCCCTTGAGGATGTTCTGCGCCGTCTTCTCGCCGAAGCGCGGCAGGCTGGCGAGGCGGCCGTCCTGCGCCGCGGCCTCGAGCTCCGGCAGCGAGTCGATGCCAAGGGACTCGTGGATCTGGCGGATCTTGGCGATGCCGAGCCCCGAGATCTGCAGCATCTCGACGAGGCCCGGCGGCACCTGCTCGCGCAGCTCCTCGAGCAGCGTGGTGCGGCCGGTGCTCACGAGCTCCTCGACGATCTGCAGCGTCGCCGGCCCGACGCCCTTGGTGGCGGCGAGGGTGCCGTCCTCGAGGGCCTGGCTCACCTCCACCGTCAGGCCGCCGATGGCGCGCGCGGCGGTGTGGAAGGCGCGGATGCGGAACGGATTCTCGCCCTTCAGCTCGAGGAAGGCGGCGATCTGTTCGAGGACCTGCGCGACGGCCTTGCGGTCGACGCGCGGCGCGGGGACGGGCGTGATGCTCATGGGGACCGGATCAGTGTTCGGTGGCCGCGGCCGCGAGCGCCCGGCCAAGTCCGCGCAGGCGCCACCCGAGCTCGAGCAGCTCGTCGGTGCCGGCGAGCGAATGCAGCCCGGCGGCGTGCCCGCCGGGCAGCACGGAATCGAAGAGCGGCGCGCCGTCGGGGCGCGCGAGGTCGCGCGGGCGCGGGCCCATCGTCTCGACGACGCTGAAGCCCGCGCGGTCGGCGTGCAGGCCGAAGACGCCGAGCACCCGCAGCGCACCGTCGGCCATCTCGTGCACGAAGCCGCCGTCGAGCGGCTCG
>DASUOW010000062.1:0-6292 GCA_036276435.1 Gemmatimonadales bacterium | reverse complement strand
AGGTGCAGATGCTCGACCACGCGTTTCGCGAGCAGTACGAGTCGCGGTCCGGCAAGAAGGGCGACTGGTTCACCACCAACGGAGACATCTTCGCCGTGGGCGAGTCCAGGCTGTCGCCGTTCGAACCGCGCTCGCCGAGCGGCGAGCGCAGCTTTCCGCGCAAGGCGTTGAGCCGCGGCGCCGGCGAGTGGAACCACTACTACGTGCGCGCCATCAACGGGGAGCTGCGGCTCTGGGTGAACGGGGACGAGGTCTCCGGTGGACGCGATGCGGACCCGCGCACGGGCTACCTGTGCCTCGAGGCCGAGGGCGCGCCCGTCGAGTTCCGGAACATCCGCATCCGGGAGCTGCCATGACGCGCAGGCTGACGTTGGTCGCGCTTGCCCTGCTCCTGGTCCCCGCGCTCGCAGCGCCGACGCAGCCGCCTCCAGGCTCGCTGTTCGCCCGTGAGAACCTCCTGGCGTGGTGCATCGTGCCGTACGACAGCCTGCACCGCCGGCCGGCCGAGCGGATCGCGATGCTCAGGGAACTGGGTTTCACGCAGTACGTCTGGGACTGGCGGCAGCAACACCTCGCCGACCTCCCGGAGGAGATTCGAGCGGCGCGCGCCGGAGGCGTGCGGATGCGCGGCGTGTGGCTGTGGATCGATGCCAAGGCCGACGCGGTCGGACGGCTGGGCGCTGCCAACCGCGCGGTCGTGGACGCGGTCGACGCGGCGCAGCTGCCGCTCGAGTTCTGGGTGGGCATGCACGACAACGTGTTCGAGGGCCTCGACGACGCGGCACGGCTGAAGACGGCCGCGGCGTGGTTCTCGTACCTGCGGGAGGTCGCAGCCGGCTCCCGCAGCACCGTCGCGCTCTACAACCACGGGGGCTGGTTCGGCGAGCCGGAGAACCAGCTGCGGGTGATCGAGGCCGCCGGCCCGACGACACTCGGGATCGTCTACAACTTCCACCACGCGTACAACGAGGCGTCCCGCTTCGCGGCGGTCCTGCCGCGGATGCTGCCGTACCTTCGAGCCGTGAACCTGAGCGGGGTGGTGGATGGGCGCCCGAACGTGATCCCGATCGGCGCCGGCACGCGGGAGCGGGAGATGCTCCGCGTGCTGCAGGCATCCGGGTACGCGGGTCCCATCGGCATCCTGGGGCACACCGAGGGCGAGGACGTCGCGCTCGCGCTGCAGCGCAACCTCGCGGGCCTGCGCGCGATCGTTCCATCCCGCTGAGCGCGGACGGCGGCGCTGGTTGAATCCGCTCGACCACGCACGCGGGCGAGCACCGAGGACTGGAGAACCCTGCCCATGAAGCACCTGATCGCATCCCTGGCCGTGTTCGTCTGCCTCACAGGTCCGGCGCTGCGTGCGCAGGGCCCGGGCGAGCCGCCCGACTTCCAGGTGACACCCGCGGAGCGGGTGCAGGCGATCGAAGGCACCATCGCGAAGCTGCACGAGGTGTACGTCTTCCCCGAGACGGCGACGAAGATGGAGGCCGCCTTGCGCGCGCGGCTCGCGAACCGCGAGTACGACGCGATCACCAGCGCGCGTGCGTTCGCGGAGAAGCTGCGCGCCGACCTGGTGGAGGTGAGCCGGGACAAGCACCTGAACGTCCGCTACTTCGCCGGCGGCGTGCCGGACCTCCGCGGCGACGAGCCGCCCCCGGAAGAGCAGGCGGAGCAGCGCGCGTACCTGAAGCGCGTGAACTACGGCTTCGAGAAGGTCGAGCGGATGGCCGGCAACGTCGGCTACGTGGAGATCCGCGGGTTCGTGCCGCCGGCGCTGGGCGGTGAGACGGCATCGGCCGCGATGACGATGGTCGCCAACGCGGACGCGCTCATCGTGGACCTGCGGCGCAACGGCGGCGGCGAGCCGGCGATGATCGCGTACGTCACGAGCTACCTGTTCGACGAGCCAACGCACCTGAACGACATCTACGACCGTGCCCGCGATCGCACCGATCAGTACTGGACCGTGCCGCACGTCCCCGGGCAGCGATTCGGCGGGGAGAAGCCCGTGTTCGTGCTGACGAGCAAGGAGACGTTCTCGGGTGGCGAGGAATTCGCCTACAACCTGAAGAACCTCGGGCGTGCGACGATCGTCGGCGAGGTCACCGGAGGCGGCGCCCACCCGGTCCGCCTGGTGAAGGTCGCCGAACGGTTCGGCGTCGGCATCCCGTTCGCGCGCGCGGTGAGCCCGATCACGAAGACCAACTGGGAAGGGACCGGCGTGACGCCTCACATTGCCGTGCAGGCCCCTGAGGCCCTCGATCGCGCGTACACCCTGGCGCTCGAGAAGGTGGCCGACCGCACGACCGACCCGCGCCAGAAGGCGCAGCTGCAGCGGCTGCTCGCCGAGCGCAGGCAGAAGGACTGACGGCACGGCGTGGCCCAGTCCATCGCGCAGCGGTCGAGGCGTGTCGTCGTCCTGGGCGTGCCGGTGGATGCGCTCACGGTCGACGATCTGCACGATCGCCTGCGACAGGCCGTTGGCGGCCGGGCGTGCATCACCGTCCTCCACGTGAACGCCCACGCGCTGAACCTGGCCTGTCGCCACGACGGGTTCGCCGGGATCCTGCGGCGCGCCGACGTCGTGCTCTGTGACGGGCACGGCGTGCGTCTGGCCGCGCGCGCGCTGGGGCAGGACATCCCCGTCCGCATCACCTACGCCGAGTGGGCCTGGCAGCTGGCGGCACTCTGCGAGACCGAGGGCTGGCGGCTGTTCCTCCTCGGTGCGGCCGACGGCGTTGCCGCGGAAGCCGCCGCCCGGCTGCGCGATCGGCACCCGGCCCTCCACGTGGCCGGCACGGCGCACGGGTACTTCGACAAGCGCCCGGGCAGCCGCGCGTCTGCAGACGTGGTCGACGCGATCAACACCAGCGGCGCGGACGTCGTGCTCGTCGGGTTCGGCATGCCGATGCAGGAGCAGTGGGTGTCGGAGCACCGGGCCCGCATCCAGGCGCCGGTGGTGCTGACCGGCGGCGCGGTGTTCGACTACGTGGCGGGCCGCGTGCGCCGCCCCCCCCGCTTCATGACCCGCAACGGTCTCGAGTGGCTCGGGCGGCTGTGGCTGGAGCCCCGCCGGCTGGCGGGGCGCTACCTCGTGGGCAATCCCGAGTTCGTCGCGCGGGTGCTGCACCAGCGATGGCGCGAGCGGCGCGCACGCCACGCCCGCGGCCCGGACGCCGGACGCTAGCGCGCGCCTCGGCCCTTGAGCACGGCCGCCACGGTCTTCGCGAGGATCGACACCTCCAGTCCCACCGACCACCGCTCGATGTAGTGGGTGTCGACGAGTTCGAGCGTCCGCACGTCACCACGCCCGCGCGAGCGCACCTGCCACAAGCCCGTCATGCCGGGCCTCACGGTGCGACGCCGCTCCAGGAACTCCGGGCCGCAGGCGGCCAGGTGATACGAGGGCAGCGGGCGCGGTCCGACGATGCTCATGTCGCCGCGGATGACGTTCCAGAACTGGGGACACTCGTCGAGGCTGGAGCGGCGCAGGAAGGTGCCGATGCCCGGCAGCACGCGGGGATCGTGCGACAGCTTGAAGCCGTTCTGCCATTCGTGGCGGGCGCGCTCGTCGCGCGCGAGGTGCACGGCCAGGCGCTCGTCGGCGTCGCGGTACATCGTGCGGAGCTTCCACATGCGGAACGAGCGCCCGCCCCGCCCTTCACGCACCTGCACGTGCCACCAGGGCCCGGGGTCGCGGGCCATGATGGCGAGGGCCGCGACCGCGATCAGTGGCAGCGACACCAGCAGGCCCACGGTGCCCAGCACGATGTCCGTGGCGCGCTTGATCGCCCGGTTGGCATCGCGCAGCAGCCGCCTGGGCCCGTCCGCCGAGTCCGCGCGGCCTGCCGCGTGAGTGCGCCGCGCGTCGGTGGCCTGTCGCGATCGAGCCAAGTGCCGCATAATCTGGCGGTGCGCGCGTGTCCTTCTTCGTCCGTGGTGATGTGATCGTGACCGCGTCTGCGCGGCCCGGCCCGATCGAGGGGGCGCCCTCGGGCCGCGCAGCGGTTGCCCTGTCTTCGCCGCTGCCCGCCAAGAGCATAGACCGGCTCGGCCTCGCCGTGGCAGCGATCCTCGCCTTGGCGCCGCTGCTTCCCCGAGGCCTGACGTACGCGGGGTGGCCCGTGCGGGGCTACGTCGAGCTCGTCGTGCCCGCGCTGCTGCTCACATGGGCCGTGGCGCGCTGGACCGCACGCGGGCCTCGGGAGCGCACCAATGCTGCGCCTGCCTGGGCCTGGGACCTGCTGCTCGCGGCCATGGCTGGTGCGGCCATCAACGGCCTGATGGCCGAGAACCGTCTCACCTCGCCGGTGTTTGCGGCCCGCGTCTGGGAGGCGCTAGGTGGCGACCTGTTCCGGCCGATGCACCAGGCCGCCCACCCGCTGTACGCGTTGCGCGTCGCGCTGACGTTCGTCGAGGGCTGGCTGGTCTTCCGGCTGCTCGCCTCGATCTGCGCGCTGGCGCCGGATCCACGGAGACGAGCCACGCTGGCGCTCGGCGGCTTGGTGGCCGGTCTTGCAGCGGCCGCAGTCCTGGCCGTGGCGCAGTACGTCACCCGCTACAACCTGCACCCCTACTGGGTGAAGGCGAACCCGTCACTGGTCCGCAGCCACTCCACCTTCGACGACCCGAATACGCTGGGCGCCTGCCTGGTGCTGGCAATCGGGCTGGCGGCGGGCATCCTGTGGGTCGGGACGCGCCACCGGTGGCGCTGGGGCCTGTTGCTCCTCTGCCTGGCCGCCGGGCTCGTCACGACGATGTCGCGGTCGTCGCTCGGCGCCGTGGTGCTCGCCACCCTGGGCATGATCGCGTTCGCGGCTGCGCCGCCGGGGGCGGTGCGCCAGTGGCTGCGCCGCGGCGCTCGTCTCGGGCTCGCCGTCCTGGTGCTCGCGGTACTCGGGTCGATGGCGCTGCGAGGTCTCGTCCAGGAGCAGCGGCACAGCAACCCGGTCGGACCGGTGGACATGATCGCCAAGACCTTCGACCCGCGGGAGTCGACGGCGTGGGTGCTGCGCGGACGGTTGCCGTGGTGGCAGGCGGGCATCGCCATGTTCCGCACGCAGCCCGTGGCGGGTGTCGGACTCGGGCAGTATCCGCGCCTGATGGGAGCCTTCGGCGGCGGGCCGTACCGCGAGAACACGCACAACCTGTTCGTGCAGGTGCTCGCCGAGACCGGTCTCGTCGGCTTCGCGGCGTTCATCATCTTCTGCGCGGTGATGCTGCTGGCCCTGGCCCGCCGTACTGCCGCCCCGGGGAATTCGTTCGAGCGGGGTGTCGCCGTCGGGGGCCTCACGGGGTACGTCGGCCTGCTGCTCACGTTGCTCACCGGTCACCCGCTCCTGCTACCGTCGGGGCAGATCGTGTTCGCCGGGTTCCTGGCGCTCGTGCTGGCCTCGACGGCGCCCCTGGGGCGTACCGGGCAGGCCAGCAGCCCGGTGCCCGCGTGGCGGCGCGCCGCCGTGGCGATGGCGATCCTCGTGGCACTCATCGCGGCACCGGTGGCGGGTCGAGCCGACGGCATCACGCCCGTGTTCGCGGGCTGGGGATACCACGCCGGCCTGCACGCGCCGGAGCACGACGCCGTCGGCACGCCCTACCGCTGGACGACGGGCCGGGCGCTGCTCGACCTCCACGTGCCTGCCGGCGCGCGCGCCGTCCTCGTCACGATCGCCCCGGGCGTCCCGGTGCGTGACGGCCGGACCACGAGCGTCCGCCTCACGGCCGGTGACGCCGTGCGCGACATCGTGCTGGCCGCACCGGGTGCACGGACGCTCAGCATCCCGGTGGAGCAGTCGAATCGCCGCCGCCCCGGACGTCTCGTGCTGGGCGTGGAGGTGTCGCCGACGTTCGTGCCGGCCGCGGTCCAGGGCGGCCACGACACGCGCACGCTCGGCGTGCAGTTGTTCCTGCCGGTTTTCGAGACCGACCCGCGCGGCCCTCTGCCTCGGTGATCTTGCCGTCCTGGCGCTCGACGAGGCGGTGGCACCCGTCGGCTTGGACGCGGCGGGCCGATCCACGCCGAGTCGCCGAACGCCTCATGCGAGCGCGGGACTGCCCTACGGCTCGTGCGTCTCCGCCATCGTCACCGCCGGGTCGTCCAGCCACCAGGCGTCGCGATACGCCGACAGCTTGCCGAAGCGATCGGGCAGCAGCGTCACGGGGCGGCCCGCGATCCGCGCCAGGATGGCTGCGTGCAGCCGGTCGGTGACGACGCGGTCCGCGCCGCGGATGGCATCGACCGCCCCCACGAAGAGCTCGCAGGCCGCGCGCGCCCACCACGCGTGGAGGCGCG
>DASUOW010000061.1:0-4174 GCA_036276435.1 Gemmatimonadales bacterium | reverse complement strand
GATGCCGAAGCGGCTCGACTCCTCGTGCGCGCTGCGACGGATGGCACGCAGGCGCATGCGCCGTCCCAGCTCGAGCGACAGCAGCAGCGCCCCGAACAGCAGCAGGAACGGCAGGCCGGTGGTCAGCAGGACGGGCATCGTGGTCCCTTCGGTCGAGGGTGGCGGGTCGGCCTACGCCTGGAGCAGGGCCAGCAGCCGCAGGTGCGCGTCGAGCTTGAGCTTCTGGCTGGCGCGGTTGGCCACCAGCACCGCGGAGGAGCGCAGGATGACGTCGCGCTCCACCAGCCCGTTCGCCTTCAGCGTGTTTCCCGTGTCCACCAGGTCCACGATCCAGTGCGACAGGCCGAGCAGCGGCGCCACCTCGACGGAGCCGTTGATCTGGATCACGTCCACCGCGCGGCCCTGCGCCGCGAAGTGCTCGCGCGCCAGGCGCGGGTACTTGGTGGCGATCCGCGGGGTGATGCCGCCGGGCAGCTCGGGCCATGGCGCGCTCGCCGGCGACGCCACCGAGAGGCGGCAGTGGCCGAACCCGAGCTCGAGCGGCTCGAGCACGTCGGGGTTGCCCTCGCGCAGCACGTCGGTGCCCGTGACACCGAGGTCGGCGGCGCCGGACTCGACGTAGATCGGCACGTCGCCCGGCTTCACCGAGAGGAACTCGATCGCGGGGTCGGTGGAGGGGATGAGGAGCTTCCGTCCCGCATCGCCGGCGAGCGCGATGCCGGCCTTCGCGAACCGCTCGAGCGCCAGGTCGAACATGCGCCCCTTGGCGAGCGCGATGCGGAGCGTGCTCACGGGGTGCGCTCCGCGATGGCGTCGAGGTCGAGGGCCACGCCGACGGCGGGCATGGGCCGGCCGAAGCGGCCCATGAGGTCGTCGTAGCGGCCGCCCGCCCCGACGGCGCGGCCGGCGCCGGCGACGAACACCTCGAACTGGATGCCCGTGTAGTACTCGAGCCCGCGCACCTCGCCCAGGTCGTAGACGACGTGCGCCCGCTCCGCGGGCGTGAGCGCGGCGTCGAGGGCCAGCAGGTGCTCGAGCGCGGGGCCCGCGCCGTCGGGCGCGGTGCGGCACGCGTCCTCGAGCGCCGCGCGGCGGCCCATGACGAACGGCAGCGAGAGCAGCGCCCGCGCCGTGCCGTTCGATCCCGCGAGCGCGCGCGCGAGGCTGCCGCGGTCCTTCCGGTCGATCCAGCGGCGCACGTCGGCGCGGATGTCGTCCGGCACTTCGGCCAGCGCGGGGGCCAGCGCGCCGACGTGGCCCACGTTGACCTGGAAGTCGGCGAGGCCCGCGGCCTCCGCGAGCCGCAGCGTGAGCCGCAGCAGCTCCACGTCGCTCGCGACGCCCGTCACCCCCATCAGCTCGGCGCCCACCTGCAGGATCTCGCGCGGCCGCGCCCCGCGGTCGGGCTCCTGGCGGAACACCTTGCCCGAGTAGCAGAGCCGCAGCGGCGGCGTCCGCGACGCGAATGCCGTCGCCGCCACGCGCGCGATGCTGGCGGTGAAATCGTAGCGGAGGGCGAGGCTGCGGCCGTCGAGGTCGAGGAACCGGATCAGCCGCTCCACCACCTGCGGCCCGCCGGCACGCACGAAGATCTCCTCGTACTCGAACGTCGGCGGGATCAGCTCCTCGAACCCGCCGGCCTCGAGCACGGCGAGCGTAGCGCGCTGCAGCGCGCGCCGGCGGCGCGCGGCGTCGCCGATGAGGTCGACCGCACCGGGCGGGACGAGGGCGATGTGGGCCGGGGGCATAGGGGGCGGAAGGTAGGTGGGAGGGGCGGGGGGCGGGAGGCCTTGGTGGCGGGGGTGCAGGAGGCGCGTGAGGCGCGGCGGCTGAAGCCGCGCCTCGGGCGGCGTGTCCCTGAAGGGACGGGGAACCCTGCTCATTGCGAGGCCCCGCAGGGGCCGAAGCAATCCGGGTGCATGGAGCGGGCCTCCGAGCGCGCGCACCAGACTCCGCTCCATGCACCGGGATTGCTTCGTCGCTCGCTGCGCTCGCTCCTCGCAATGAGCAGGGAGTTGCCCCCGGCCTCCGCTCCCACTCCCCGTCGCTTCAGCGACACGCCCGCCGAGAGGCGGCTTCAGCCGCCGCGCCTCGACGCGCCTCAGCCCTCCGGCGCCTGCTGCGCCTGCTCCGGCGCCAGCAGGCGCACCCGGTCCACTCGCCGCCCGGCCATCGCCACCACCTCGAACCGCACGTCACCGAGCTGCACCACGTCGCCGGCGCGGGGCAGGCGGCCGAGCTGGCCGAAGACGAGGCCGCCGATGGTGGTGTAGTCGGTGTCGTCGAGCGCCGCGTCGTGCTCGGCGTTGAACTCGCTGATCGGCGTGGCGCCGTCGAGCAGCGCGCCGCTCGGCTCGGTGCTGACGCGCTCGGGGCGGTCGTACTCGTCGAAGATGGGGCCCACGATCTCCTCGAGCAGGTCCTCCATCGTCACCAGGCCCGCGGTGCCGCCGTACTCGTCGAGCACCAGGGCAAGGTGCACCTTGAGCCGCTTCATGTCGGCGAGCACGTCCTCCACCTCGCGCGTACCCGGCACGAAGAGCGGGGGACGCATGATGCTGCGCAGCGGTGCGTCGGGCGCGCGGCGCAGCGCGCTGAGGATGTCCTTCGCGTGCACCACGCCCACGATCTCGTCGAGGCTGCCGGTGTACACCGGATACCGCGACCGCCGGGCCTCGGCGACGCGGTCGGCGGCGCCGCGCATGTCGAGCTCGGCCTCGAGCGCCTCGATCTCGGTGCGCGGCGTCATCACCTCTTCGGCCGTCTTCTCGGTGAACTCGAAGACGCCCTCGAGCAGGCGCGCGTCCTGCTGCTCCAGCGTGCCGAACTCCTGGCTCTGCTCCACCAGCATCCGGATCTCCTCCGGCGAGTGCAGGCGGTCGTGCTCCGTGGGGCGGGGCACGCGGATCAGGCGCAGCACCCCGTTCGAGATGCCGTTGAGCAGGCCGATGGGGATCGCCATCACCCAGCCGAACGCCATGATGGGCGCGGCCACCCAGCGGCTGACCTCCTCGGGATGCAGCAGCGCCAGCGCCTTCGGCACCAGCTCGCCAAGCACGATGTGCAGGACGGTGATGATGCTGAACGCGATGGCGACGGCGGTGGCGTGCGTGCCGAAGGCGGCGAGCCGGGGCGGCAGCCAGGCGAACCCGCCCTCGATCAGGCCGGCCACGGTGGGCTCGCCGATCCAGCCCAGCCCCAGCGACGCCAGCGTGATGCCCAGCTGGGTGGCGGAGATGTAGCGGTCGAGCGATTGAACGGCGCGGCGGGCAAGCCTAGCTTTGCCGTCACCGCCGCGCGCCATTTCATCCAGCCGGGTCTTTCGGGCGCCCACCAGCGCGAACTCGGCCGCGACGAAGAACGCATTCGCCAGCACGAGCAGCAGCACGGCGGCCAGCCCCACCACGGCCGATGGTCGGTCTGGTTCCATGCGCGTTACTCTAACGTGTCCCCGGTGCTATCGCCATTTATGTCCATCCTCCGCCGCCTCGACGTCCCGCCGCTTGCGGCGCTCGACCCCTTCCTCCCCCGGATCAACTCGGCCGACGCGGCCACCCGGGAGGGGGTCGCCCGCATCCTGGACCGGGTGGCGACCGAGGGCGACGCCGCCGTCCGCGCCTTCACCCGGGAGTTCGACGGCGTCGACCTGCCGCCCGGGCGCTGGGAACTGCCCCGGCGCGAGTGGGAGGCCGCACTGGCGCGGCTCGATCCGGCCGTCGCGGCGGGCCTCCGGCTCGCCGTGGAGCGGGTCACCCGATATCACGAGCTGCAGCGTGACCCCGGCTTCGTCCGCACCGAGGACGACGGCACCGTCCTCGGCATGCGCGTCACCCCGCTCGACCGGGTGGGTCTCTACGTGCCGGGCGGCAAGGCGGCCTACCCCTCGTCGGTGATCATGAACTGCGTGCCGGCCGTGGTGGCGGGCGTGCAGGAGATCATCGCCGTGGTGCCGCCGGCCGGCGCCACCGACGCGGTGCTCGCGGCGTGCCTGCTGGCGGGCGTGAGCCGCATCTTCCAGGTGGGCGGCGCGCAGGCGGTGGGGGCGCTGGCGTACGGCACGGCCACCATCCCGCGGGTCGACAAGATCGTGGGCCCCGGCAACAGGTGGGTCGCGGAAGCGAAGCGGCAGGTGGTGGGGCAGGTGGGCATCGACATGATCGCCGGGCCCACCGAG
>DASUOW010000060.1:0-3642 GCA_036276435.1 Gemmatimonadales bacterium | reverse complement strand
GAGCGGGGCGCTGACGGCGGACTACCTCATGGTCCACCGCATCCCGCAGCCGTTCCAGTGGCTGCTGCGCCGGCTGCCGCGCGAGCTGGGACTGCGGCTGCTGCTGGGTGCGGTGGCGAGTCATGCGTGGACCTTCGCCGGGAGCGGACGGTTCCGCTACGAGCTGCCGGGCGAGGGCGTCGTCGAGCTCGCCATCGACGACTGTCCTGCCTGCCGCGGCCTCGTCACCGAGCACCCCGTGTGCGGATTCTACGCCGGCACCTTCGAGCGGCTCTTCCGCCGGCTCGTGGACGACCGGATCCGGGTGCATGAAGCGGGCTGCCACGCCTGCGGGGGCGGGGGCTGCTGCAGGCTGCTGGCGAAACCGGACGAGGAGCCCGCATGACGCAGGTCGAGATCGGGACGGAGATGATCCGGCGATACGACGTGCCGGGGCCGCGCTACACGAGCTACCCCACGGTGCCCTCGTGGAGCGGCACGTTCGGCGCGGCCGAGTATCGCGCGGCGCTCGAGGAGCTCGGACGCCGGACGGACGATGCCGTCACGCTCTACGCCCACCTCCCGTTCTGCGCCTACCGCTGCCACTACTGCGGCTGCAACGTCCAGATCACGAGCAAGAACAGCGTGGTCGACGACTACCTCGACCATCTCGAGCGGGAGCTCGACCTCGTCACCGGCATCGTGGGCCGCGGCCGGCGCGCCGTGCAGCTGCACCTGGGCGGCGGCACGCCGAACCACCTCAACGTCAGCGAGCTGGTGCGGCTGCAGCACATGGTGGCCGACCGGTTCGACCTGGTGGACGGCGGCGACCACTCGGTGGAGGCCGACCCGCGCCTGGTCACCGACGAGCAGCTGCGCGTGCTCCGCGCGCTGGGCTTCCGCCGCCTCAGCCTCGGCGTGCAGGACTTCGACCCGGTGGTGCAGGAGCAGATCGGCCGGGTGCAGCCGGTGGGCATGGTGCGGGACGCCACCGACATGGCGCGCGCCGTCGGGTTCGACGGCATCAACTTCGACCTCGTGTACGGCCTCCCCACGCAGACCCGCGAGAGCTTCGCGCGCACCGTGGCGACGGTTCTCGAGCTCGGGCCCGATCGCATCGCCTGCTACAGCTATGCGCACGTGCCGCAGGCACGTGCCAACCAGCGCCTCATCGACGAGACGCTGCTGCCGGGTGCGCAGGAGAAGTTCGCGCTCTTCACCTACGCGGTGGAGACGTTCACGGCCGCCGGCTACGAGTGGGTGGGCATGGACCACTTCGCGCGCGCCGACGACGAGCTGGCCCGCGCGGCGCGCGAGCGGCGGCTGCACCGCGACTTCATGGGCTACACCACCCGGCCGGCGCCGCACCTGCTCGCGTTCGGCATGAGCGCCATCAGCGACGTGGCGGGCTGCTTCTCGCAGAACATCCCCCGCACCGGCGAGTACGAGCGCCGCGTGGCGCAGGGCGAGCTGCCGGTGGAGCGCGGCTACCGCCTCAGCGCCGACGACCACGCGCGCCGCGCGGCGATCCTGCACCTCATGTGCAACCTCGAGCTGCCGGGCCGCCTGATGCCCTCGCCCACCGACGAGGTGCGCGAGCGGATGATGCCGTTCATCGAGGACGGGCTGGTGGAGGTGGAGGGCGACGGGTACGTGGTCACGACGCTCGGACGGTTCTTCCTGCGGAACGTGGCGATGACGCTCGATGCGTACCTGCCGCGGCAGCTGGCGCAGCCGAGGCCGGTGTTCAGCAGGACGGTGTGAGCCGGCGCTCCGCGCCGGCTCATTGCGAGGAGCGCAGCGACGAAGCAATCCGGGTGCGAAGAGCGGGACCCTGTGCGTGCGCACGGAGTCCCGCTCTTTGCATCCGGATTGCTTCGGCCCTTCGGGCCTCGCAATGAGCAGGCTACCTCCCGATGATGAGCAACCGCTCCTCCGTCATCTCCTCCATCGCCGCCCGCACCCCTTCGCGTCCGAGTCCCGAGTCCTTCACCCCGCCGTACGGCATGTGATCCACCCGGAACCCGGGGATGTCCCCGATCACCACGGCACCGACCTCCAGCGACGACCACGCCGCCAGTGCCCGCTGGATGTCGCGCGTGAACACCCCCGCCTGCAGCCCGTACCGCGACGCATTCACCTCCCGCACCGCCTCCGCGAACTCCCGGTACGGCTGCACCGTCACCAGCGGCGCGAACACCTCCTCCACGTTCACCTTCACCTCCCGCGGCGCATCGAGCAGCACCGTCGGCGCGAGCCAGTTGCGCTCGCGGGTGCCGCCCGCGGCGAGCTGCGCGCCGGCGGCGACGGCCTCGTCGATCCAGCCGGCGACGCGGGCGGCGCTCCGCTCGTCGATCATGGGGCCCACCTCGGTGGCCGGGTCGAGCGGGTCGCCGCGGCGAAGCGCCTCGACCGCCGCGACGAGGCGCCGGGTGAAGTCGTCGGCCACGTCCTCATGGACCAGGATGCGCTGCACCGAGATGCACGACTGTCCCGCGTAGCCGAACCCGCCCGCCACGCAGCGCTTCACCGCATGCGCGAGATCGGCGTCGGGCTCCACGATCACGGCGGCGTTGCCACCGAGCTCGAGGGCCACCTTCCGGTTGCCGGCGCGACGGCGCAGCTCCCAGCCCACGGCGGCGGAGCCGGTGAAGGTGAGCATGCGCACGCGCGGGTCGTCGATGAGCGGAGCCGCGTCCTCCGCCGCGCACGGCACGAGGCTCACGGCACCCCGGGGATAGCCGCACTCGAGCAGCAGCTCGCCGAGCGCCATGACCGTCAGCGGATCCTGCGGCGGCGGCTTGAGCACCAGCGTGGCGCCGCACGCCATCGCCGGGGCGAGCTTATGGATCGAGAGCAGCAGCGGAAAGTTGAACGGCGTGATGGCGCTGATCGGCGCCAGCGGGAAGCGGCGGCTCAGCGCCCACCGGCCCTCGCCCGCGGGCAGCAGGTCGAGCGGCAGCACCTCCCCGTTCATGCGCTTCGACTCCTCGGCGGCGATCTCGAGCACGAAGAGCGCGCGATCCACCTCGAGCGTCGCGAGCGCGATGGGCTTCCCGGCCTCGCGTGCCAGCAGCTCGGCGAGCTCGCTGCGCCGCGCGGCGAGTCCGCTGCGCAGCGCGTGTAGCGCGGCCGCGCGCGCGTGCGACGGCAGCGCGGCGGCGGCCGGCGCCGCGGACACCGCGGCATCGATGGCCTCCACGATCTCGGCGCGCGTGGCGAGCGGGGCGTGGCCCACGAGGGAGCCGTCCCAGGGGCTCCGGATCCCGGCGGTGCGCGAGGCGGGGCGGAGGGTGCCGGCGAGGAGGAGGGCGGGAGTGGGCATGGGGTGGAATCTAGGGCGGCGTCCGGCGAATTGACCCCTGCTCATTGCGAGGAGCGAGCGCAGCGGGCGACGAAGCATCCGGGTGCGAAGAGCGGGGCCCCGTGCGCGCGCACGAAGCCCCGCTCCATGCACCGGGATTGCTTCGGCCCCTCACGGGGCCTCGCAATGAGCAGGGGCTCCTCTCCCCGCCTCACGTCGCTTCAGCGACAGCCTTCAGCCGAGCCGCGGCTTCAGCCGCGAGGACCCGATCCGCGCCCCTCGAGCCGCCGCCTACTCCCCGCACCCGCAGTCCGCCCCACACCCCGCCGCGCTCTTCTTCTTCCGCGCCGCCGCCACCG
>DASUOW010000059.1:0-2378 GCA_036276435.1 Gemmatimonadales bacterium | reverse complement strand
CTTCGCGTGCGAGGACACGGCCGACACGATGGGACTGGCCGGGGCTGCCGCGGGCGGACTGGTGGGACTGCTGATCGGGGTCGCGGTGGGATCGGCGAGCTCGGGGGACAGCTGGACGAACGTGGATGGAGCGGTGCAGGTGACGCCGACGGTGATCAGGGGGGTGCCGGGGGTGGCGATGCGGGTGAGCTTCTGACGCACCGCCTGCTCATTGCGAGGAGCGAGCGCAGCGAGCGACGAAGCAATCCGGGTGCGAAGCGCGGGACTCCGTGCGCGCGCACCGTGCTCCGCTCCATGCACCCGGATTGCTTCGTCGCTTCGCTCCTCGCAATGAGCAGGTCAGTCCGGCAGCAACGCGTGCTCCGCCAGAAACTCCCGCATCACCCCCCACGCCCGCGCACAGTCGTTGTGCCCGCACGGCATCCGCCGCAGCTCCACGCCCGCCACCGCCGCCAGCGCCTCGCCATGCGCGATGGGCACGATGTCGTCGTGCTCCCCGTGCAGCAGCAGCACCGGCCCGTGGTACGCGAGCAGCGCGGCGCGGTTGTCGAACTGGTCGCGCACCAGCAGGCCCGGCGCACCCACGCTACGCGCGAAGCGGCGCGTGTCGGTGAAGGCGGACTCGAGGATGAGGGCGGCCGGCCGGCGCTCGGGGATGAGCGTGCTCACGGCGCCACCGCCGAGGGAGCGGCCGTACGCGATGATGCGGTTGGGGTCGAGGGAGGGTCGCGTGGCGATCCAGTCGTGGGCGGCCGCCATCGCCTCGGCGATGGTGGTCTGCGTGGGCACGCCCGCCGAGCGGCCGTAGCCCGGGTACTCCACGAGCAGGACGGCGAGGCCCCACGCGCGCGGCTCGTCGAACTCCGCGGCCCAGTGATCGATCAGCTCGGCGTTGCCGTGCGCGAAGAGCAGCACGGGGGCGGGCCCGGGTGCGGGTCCGCGCGCGGGCAGCAGCCACGCTTCGGTGCGGCCGGCCGGGAGGTCGAGCCACACCTGTTCCGCGTCGGCGGGCCGCGACGGGACGTTCGCGAGGGCGGGGCGCGGATAGATGAGGGTGCGCTGGACGAAGAAGAGCAGCGTCCAGTAGAGGACCAGGGCGGTGAGGATGATGCCGAGCGCACGCAGCATGGATCGGCCGTCCGGGGAGGGGGAGCCGAGGAATGCTACCCTTGCTCATTGCGAGGAGCGAGCGCAGCGAGCGACGAAGCAATCCGGGTGCGAAGAGCGGGGCCCTGTGCGCGCGCACCCGTCGATCACCTCCGCCAGGTCGCCGAGAGCACCTGCGCCGGCGCGTTGCCGAGGGTCTCGACCACCTGGCCGGTGGTGGCGCTGATGAGGGAGAGGGCCACGCCCGGGCTCGTCGCGTTCACGACCAGCAGGCGGGTGCCGTCCGGCGACCAGTCGAGCGGCCGGAAGCGCACGTCGAGCACGCGCGGCGGCGTGCCGTCGGTGCGCACGATGTAGATGCAGGGCTGGCTGCCCGTCGGGCATTCGCGCTGGAGGAAGAGCTCCTGGCCGTTCGGCGAGAAGCGCGGCTTGAGGTCGGGCCCGCCGGGGTTCCGGCCCGTGAGGAGCACGCGGACCCCACTGCCGTCGGCGTTCGCCGTCCGCAGCTCGTACGCTTCGAACGCGATGCCCTGGTTGCCGGAGATGTAGGCGACCGCGCCGGTGGTCGGGGAGACGTCGAACGCGGTCACGTCCGGCGCCGGGAGCGCGACGGCGGGGGCGAATGTGGGGCTCGCCGGATCGACGTAGTAGATCTCGTTCGGGAAGTAGCATCCGAAGAAGCAGTCGAACTGGAGGAAGAGCAGCCGTCGCGGATCGGGCGAGTACGCCGGGGCGGACCCGCTGCCGTCGAGCGAGCGAATGGTGCCGGCATCGACGTCCGCCAGCTTGAGCAAGCCGCCGTCGACGAACGCGAACCCGGTGCCGCCCGGTGCCCACCGCGGCTCCTCGCCGGTGCCGATCGACTGGAAGGTGCCGGGCGCGCCAGGGAAGTAGCGGAAGATCCCGTTCCCTGACGCGGTCCCGACGAGGATCGCGGACGACGGCGCGGCCGCGCACGTCACCGGCACGGCGAGGTTCACGGGGTCGTTGAGGACGACGGTGACGCTGAAGGGAGCACCGGTCGCCGTGCAGTTGGGCGCGAGGTCGCCCAGGGTGACCTGCACCGTGGCGCCGACGGGAAAGCTGCCCACGACGCCCGTGGACGCGGGTCCGACGCGCACCGTGTTGGTGAAGCCGACGGTGGTCCCCGTCACGACGTAGCCGTCGAAGTCGCGGTCGCGCCCGGTGGTGGTGACGGTGACGCGGATGGCGCCGCCCGCGCAGAGGACGCTGAACGCCAGCGCGTTGCTGCCCACCGGGTCTACCGACAC
>DASUOW010000058.1:0-7487 GCA_036276435.1 Gemmatimonadales bacterium | reverse complement strand
CGCGGATCCAGGGCGTCACGAACAGGATCAGGTGCAGCGCCACGAAGGTCCACTTCCGCCACCGCTGGAAGCGTCCGTCGATGCGCAGCTGGTACACCCAGTTCCGGTTCCCCACGAAGCCCAGCATTGCCTTGCCTTTCGCTACCTGCGGATCACTGCGTGATCTGGCCGTTGGTGCTGATGACGTACGCCGTCACCTTGGCCACCTTCTCCTGGCCGATCATCTGGCCCCAGTTGGGCATGCCCTTCTCCGTCACGCCGTTGGTGACGACGGCGAGCACGGCCGCCTTCGTGTTGCCGTGGATCCAGACCGTGTCCACCAGGCTGGGCCCGATGCCGCCCTCGAGCGCGGCGCCGTGGCACCCGACGCAGTTGGCCGCGTAGAGCGCCTTGCCCTCCTCGACCGCCGCCGGGCTCAGGTCGAGCGCGGCCGCGTCGAGCGTCTTCTTCGGCCACTTCACCTCGGCCTCGGCGATCTCGGCGGCGAGCTTCTTCTCCTGGCTCACCTTGCCCACGAAGTGGTACCAGCCGCCGTAGATCACGGCCCACACGATGGTGAACCAGAACAGGCCCAGCCACCAGTCGGGCAGTGCGTTGTCGTACTCCTCGATGCCGTCGGCCTCGTCCGCATGGCCGAGGACCTGACCAGTCGCCTTGCTCACTCGTCGCCTCCGTCATTGAGCGGCACCGCCGCCATGTCCTGCATCAGTTGCTTGTTGGCGGGGTTCCAGGCGTACCACGTCCACGCCAGGAACACGCCCAGGAACACCACCGTCATGAGGCCCATGACCCAGCCCAGTTGCGCCGACTCCGCGGCGGCCTTGAAGACCGGGTTCACTGGGCGGAGGCGGGCTGCGCCGCCGTCTGGGCCTTGATCGCCGCGCGTCCCTGGACGCCCAGCTTCTGCAGGTACGCGATCATCGCGATGATCTCGTGGTCGGGGCTCGCCTTGATGCCCTGGCTGGCGAGCTTCTGCACGATCTCCCCGCCCTGCGTCTTGATCTGCTCCGGCACGCCCGCCACGTCGGCGTCGGTGTACGGCACGCCCACGGCGCGAAGCGCCTTGATCGAGGCCTGCACGTCGGCCGCGTCGATGCTCTGCGTGTAGAGCCACCCGTAGGTGGGCATCACGCTGCCCGGCGAGGTGGAGCGCGGGTTGCGCATGTGCTCGTAGTGCCACGCGTCGGGGTACTTGCCGCCCACGCGGTGCAGGTCGGGGCCGAGGCGGCGCGAGCCGAGCTGGAACGGATGCTCGTACTCGAACTCGCCGGCGCGCGACCAGTCGCCGTACCGCAGCAGCTCGGCGCGCGTCGGGCGCACCATCTGCGAGTGGCAGGTATAGCAGCCCTCGCGCACGTAGATGTCGCGCCCGGCCTGCTCCAGCGGCGTGTAGGGCGTGACGCCGGCCAGCTGCTGCGGCCCGGCGGTCACGGTGAACATCGGGATGATCTCCACCAGCGCGCCGATGAGGATCACGATGGTGGTCAGCACGGCGAAGAGGCCGAGGTTCCCCTCGAGCTTCCGGTGCCAGTAGTACGGGGCGTTGTTGTCGTCGGACATGGTCGATGGCTCCTCAGGCCGCGACCGCGGCACGGCGCGCGGTCGGAGCGGGGGCCGCGGCGCCCCGCACGGTGGCGATGTAGTTGATCAGCAGCATGACGATGCCCACGAGGAACATCGTGCCGCCGACGAGGCGCAGCCAGTAGAAGACCTGCAGCTGCTCGACGATGTTGACGAAGCTCGGGTAGGTGAGCTGGCCCTCGGAATCGATGGCGCGCCACTGCAGGCCCTCGGTCAGGCCCGCGGCCCACATCGAGACGGTGTAGAGCACGATGCCGATGGTGCCGAGCCAGAAGTGGGTGGTGGCCCAGCCGGGCTTGGCCCACTCGGTCTTGTAGAGCTTCGGGACGAGCCAGTAGATCATGCCGAAGCTCACCATGCCCACCCAGCCCAGCGCGCCCGAGTGCACGTGGCCGATGGTCCAGTTGGTGTAGTGCGACAGCAGGTTCACCGCCCGGATCGACATCATCGGGCCCTCGAACGTGCTCATGCCGTAGAAGCTCACCGCCACCACGAAGAACTTGAGCACCGGGTCGGTGCGCACGCGGTGCCAGGCGCCCTTCATGGTGAGCAGGCCATTGAGCATGCCGCCCCACGACGGCGCGATGAGCATGATGCTGAAGATCATGCCGAGCGTCTGCGACCACTCCGGCAGGGCGGAGTAGAGCAGGTGGTGCGGGCCGGCCCAGATGTAGAGGAAGATCAGCGCCCAGAAGTGGATGATCGACAGCCGGTAGCTGAACACCGGCCGCTCGGCGGCGCGGGGCATGAAGTAGTACATCAGCCCGAGGAACGGGGTCGTCAGGAAGAAGCCGACGGCGTTGTGGCCGTACCACCACTGCACCAGGCCGTCGGTGAGGCCGGAGTAGATCGGGTAGCTGCGGCCGAGCGTGGCCGGCATGGCCAGGCTGTTCACGATGTGCAGCACCGGGATCACGATCACGAACGACATGTAGAACCAGATCGCCACGTACATGTGCTGCACGCGGCGATTGAGGATCGTCATGAAGAAGTTGATCGCGAACGCCACCCAGACCACCGCGATGGCGAGGTCGATGGGCCAGATCAGTTCCGCGTATTCCTTGCCCTGCGTGAGGCCGAGGGGCAGGGACACCGCGGCGGCGACGATGATCGCCTGCCATCCCCAGAAGTGGAAGCGGCTGAGGGCGTCGCTCCACATGCGCACCTTGAGCAGGCGCTGCATGGAGTAGTAGATGGCGGTGAAGACGATGTTGCCGCCGAAGGCGAAGATGACGGCGTTGGTGTGGAGCGGCCGCAGGCGCCCGAACGTCGTCCACGGCAGGCCCAGGTTGGCCGGCCACCAGGCGATCTGGAGCGCGATGATCACGCCGACGAGCATCCCCACCACGCCGAAGACGATCGCGCCGCCGAGGAAGTACTTGGTGATCTGCTCGTCGTACTCGACTGCTCCCCCGACGGCCGTCGTCAGTGGGATCTCCGCCACGCTGGCGGTTCGTACGTTCGCTGTGGCCACGGTCGACTCGTTGGGCAGGGTGGAGACACGCACGGCTTCCCGAGCACGCGGCAGGCGACGGGGAACCGGGGCGGCCGGAGGCCGCGGACACACTACATTTGGACCTCGACTGATGAGGCGTAAACCTACGGTGACAGAATGAAGCCAAGTATCAGGCTTGATGAAGGATATCTTATGGGGGTTGTCAAGTTTGGTTGACAGTCCGGCTCGATGAGCGCCTATCTCGCCGCGTTCGTGTCGGGACTCGCGGGCTCGATGCACTGCGTCGCCATGTGCGGCGGGCTGGCGGCCACGGCGGGCTCGCGCCCGAGCGGAGCCGCCGCGTGGCATCTCGGCCGCCTGTCGACATATGCGCTGCTCGGAGCCGTGGCGGGCACGGTGGGGAAGATACTGCCCGGACCGGCCTGGATCCCGGGTGCTGTCGCGACGGTGCTGCTATGCTGGTTCGCGCTTGCGATCGCCGGCCTGGTGCCGGAGCCGCGCATTCGCATCCCGGGTATCGGACGGGCCGGCGCGACGCTCGCCAATCGTGAAGGACTCGGCTGGCGCTACCTCTTCGGCATGACCACGGGACTGCTGCCCTGCGGCCTGGTCTACGCCGCGCTGGCGCTCCCGGTGGCGCTCGGCCATCCGCTGGCCGGTGCCTTGGCGATGGTGGCGTTCGGCCTGGGCACCGTGCCCGCGCTCGCCACCCTGTCGGTGGCGCTGCAGCGGGTGCTGCGGTCGGGTATCTGGGCGCGGCGGGCGGTGGCGGCCGTGATCCTGGCGATGGGGCTCTGGACCGTCGCCATGCGGGTGAAGAAGGGCGGGCACGCCGGCCATGCCGGGCAGGCCCCCGCCGACACGACGATGGTGGAGCACGGGCGGCACTGAACGTCTCCAGACAACAGTTATCCGGGGGATGCATGCGGCTGGGGACCTTCCGTCTCTCGCTCGTTGTTCTGCTCGCGGCGTGCGGTGGCCAGTCGGCCTCGACGCCCGTGTCGTCGCCGGCGCCGAAGGGCGCCGAGCCCACCAGCCGTCCGGCGCCGACCGAGTCCAGCGTCGGCGGCAGCTCGTCGGCGAGCGGCGAGTACGCGCTGCCCGCATGGGCCGGGTTCGAGGCGGCGGTGCAGCGCGGCACGCGCACCCGCACCGGCGCGCCGGGCCCCAAGTACTGGCAGCAGTACGCCACGTACCGGCTCGAGGCCGAGCTGGTGCCGACGACGAAGCGGCTCAACGGCCGCGGCACCATCACCTACGAGAACCGCTCGCCCGACGCGCTGCCGGTGCTCTACCTGCACGCCTATCCCAACCTCTTCGCGCCCGACAGCAAGCGGAACACGAACGTGATGTCGGCGCTGGGCGGCATCATCTTCACCGAGGTGGGCGTCGAGGGCCGGAAGCTCGACTCGGTGGCGACGGGCGCGGGCTGGACGGTGAACGGCACCGTGATGGAGCTGCGCCTGCCGGCACCGCTCGCACCGGGCGGCAAGGTGACGCTGCAGGTGGCGTGGAACTACCGCGTGCCGCCCGACGGCGCGCCGCGCGGCGGGCAGGACCGCGAGACGTACGTCATGTCCTACTGGTATCCGCAGGTGGCCGTCTACGACGACGTGAACGGCTGGCAGGCCGACCAGTATCTCGGCAACGCCGAGTTCTACATGGGCTACGCCGACTACGACGTGGCGCTGACGGTGCCGGCGGGCTGGCTGGTGGCGAGCACCGGCGAGTTGCAGAACGCCGCCGAGGTGCTGGCGCCGGCGGTGCGCGAGCGACTGGCGACGGCGCGCGGCAGCGCCACCGTCACCAACCTCGTGCCGGATTCCGCGCGGGGCCCGGGCAAGGCCACGCTCGCGGGCACCGACGGCAAGCTCACCTGGCGCTACTCGGCGAAGCAGGTGCGCGACGTGACGTGGGCCACCTCGGCGCTCTGGACGTGGGACAGGGTGCCGGTCGAGGTGGGCGACCACGACGGGGACGGCATCGCCGACACCACGATGGTGGACGCGCTCTACCGCATCGACCGCCTGCGCGGCGGCTGGGGCGACGCCGCGAAGAACGGCGCCGAGGCCATCGCGGCGTTCTCGAAGGCGCTGTGGCCGTATCCGTGGTCGCACATGACGATCGTGGACGGGCCCGCGAGCTGCGGCGGCATGGAGTACCCGATGCTCACGTGCATCGGCGGCGGCTGGAACCCGCGCGAGCTGTACGTCACCGAGGCGCACGAGATCGCCCACATGTGGTTCCCGATGATGGTGGGCTCGGACGAGAAGCGCTTCGCGTGGCAGGACGAGGGGATGGCACAGTACTTCGAGGCGCTCCCCACCGACGCGAAGTTCCCCGGCAGCGACGATCTCGGCGACAGCCGCCGCATGTACCTCGACCTCGCCGCCGACGTGAGCGAGACCGAGCTGATGCGCCACGGCGACAAGTATCCCAACTACTTCGCCTACGGCGTGGCGAGCTACTACAAGCCGGCGGCCGTGCTGCAGGCGCTTCGCACCCTGCTCGGCGATTCCACCTTCTCGGCGGCGTTCCGCGAGTACGGCCGGCGCTGGATCTACAAGCATCCCACGCCGCGCGACTTCTTCAACACCGTCTCGCAGGTGGCCGGCCGCGACCTCGACTGGTTCTGGCGCAGCTGGTACTACGAGACGTGGCGCCACGACCAGGCCATCGGGCAGGTCACCCGCCAGGGGGATTCGGCGCGCGTCGAGGTGGAGATGAAGGGCAAGGTGCCGATGCCGGTGCTGCTGGTGGCGCGCGGCGCCAAGGGCGACACCACCATGGCGACGATTCCCGTCGAGGCGTGGCTCGCCGGCCAGCGGAAGGCCGCCGTGGTGATGCCGGTGCCGAAGGACCTGGTGCGCATCGAGATCGATCCCGATCGCCGCTACCCCGACGTGAACCCGCTCAACCAGACGTGGCCCAGCCGATGACCGACGGCTTCCAGCGCCAGCTGCGCACCTACCGCCTGTGGCGCACGGCGACGGTGCTGCTGATCGTGGGCGCGGTGGAGTTCGGGGTGCTGGCGTACCAGCGGCAGAGCTGGCTGGTGGGGCTCATCATGGTGCCGCTGGTGGGGTTCGCGATGGTGGCGGCGCGGAGGGCGGCGCGGTTCAGGAAGGCGATGAAGTGAGATCCGGGTGCGAAGAGCGGAGCCCTCTCGACCGTCCAGAGAGCTCCGCCCCGATTCACCCGGATTGCTTCGGCCCCTGCGGGGCCTCGCAATGAGCAGGGGCTCCTCTGCCCGCCTCACGTCGCTTCAGCGACAGCCAGCCGAGTCGCTGCTTCAGCCGCGGACTCCCTTGATGTACCTTATCCCCAGACCCCAACCCCGGACCCGCCCCACATGAGCTCCATGCCCCTCGCCCAGTGGTTCGTCACCATCGGCGTCGTCGCCTGCATGATCCTGATGGCGTACGGCGGCGCGCTCGTCTGCGGGCCCGAGGCCGGCAAGGGCGCCAAGCACTGAGTTTCCGTGCGGTGACGGTGATGGAATACGACGAAGCGCCCGGGAGCTCTCCCGGGCGCTTTCCTGTTCCGGTTCAGGGCTGGTAGCGGCCCGCCCCCGGCGCCGGGGTGAAGGGGTGCTTCGGCTCGAACCGCCGCCACAGCAGCGCCGAGACCTTCCGCGCCAGCACGTACCCCTCGTTCTCCGGCACCCAGCGCTCGTCCTCCTGCCGCTTCGTGATCACGCAGAAGACGTAGTCTCCCGACGGCGCGTTCACGAGCAGCACCTCGGATCGCGACTGGTTCACCGCGCCGTTCTTCACCGCCACCTGCACCCACGGCGGCAGTTGCGAGACGGCCTCGCCGGTCCAGTAGGGGCGGGTGAGGAGGCGGTACATCGCCTGGTCGGCGGCGGGGCTCACCGCGCGTCCCTCGCGGATCCGCACCAGCAGCTCGGCCATCTCGCGCGGCGACGTCTGTCCCCAGCCGAACTGGGTACGCGCCTCCTCGCGGCCCGGCGTGCGCGAGTTGACCCGCGTGTGGGTGAAGCCGTGCCCCGCGAGCCAGTCGTTGATCGCGCTGCCGCCGCCCACGAGCCCCTGCAGCCAGAGCGAGGCGGTGTTGTCGCTCAGGCTCATCATGAGGAGCGCCACCTTGTCGAGCGACACCGGCGCGCCGTCCTTCACGCTGCCGAGGAGGTCCTCGCCGGGATAGAGGAGGGAGTCGCGGTAGACGAGGGTGTCGTGCATGCCGAGCACGCCGCGGTCGAGCCGGTCGAAGAGGGTGACGAGGATCGGCACCTTCACCATGCTCGCGGTGGGGAAGACGGAGTCGGCGTTGAGCTCGGCGGTGCGGCCGGAGCTCAGGTGCCGCACGTAGATGCCCACCGTGCCGCGCACCTCGGCGGCGAGCACGGCGAGCTCCTTCTCGAGGGCGGCGTCGCGGCGGACGCGCGGGGCCTGGGCGTGGAGCGGCGCCGTCGCGACGAGCAGGGCGG
>DASUOW010000057.1:0-10994 GCA_036276435.1 Gemmatimonadales bacterium | reverse complement strand
GCCGGCCGACAGCGGGAAGTACGTCCTCTGCCTGAGGCGCCAGAGGGACGGCGCCTGGCGGGTGGTGGCCGACATGTGGAACGCCACGCCGTCGTCGGACGACCTGGACACCGACGACGGGGGCGATCCCCGCACCTCGGTGACCCGGGCCGCCGCGCGCCGGACAACGGAAAAATCGATGATTAGCAACGTATCATCGAAATATATTGCGCTCGCGCGGCGGCGGCGCTAGACTGGTTCACGTGGGCCCGCCGGGCCCGCATGGTGGGGAGTAGCCAACCGGCGCACGACGGCGCGCCGATGCGAGCGATCGTCAGGACGGAGTCCCCCAGGGGGTTCCCGGTCGCACGCGGCGGAACAATGCCAGGCGAGACCACTACGTCACCTCGGTGCGTAGGGTCTCGCCTGTCTTGCATGGGCGGAGCGCATCGACGGACGAGCCACACTGGCCGTCGAGGAACGCCACCATGCACTTCCGACTCGAGGACGCGCCCCGCGCGCCGCTCGCCTTCCGCTTCACCGACGACGAGCGCCTGCTCCTCGGCGGCCTGCTCCTTCCCGGGGAACGCCCCCTCGCCCTGTTGCGCTGGGGCGGCGCGCGGCTCACCCGCACGTGGGTGGCCACGTCGCGGCGCGTCGTCTTCCTGGAGCGCAGCGACCGCGTCTACCGGGTGGACGACCTGCCGTACGCCCAGCTCGACACGCTGCGCGCGTTCCACGAACCGCAGGGCAGCCGCATCCGGCTGCTCGCCGGCCGGATCATTCATGGGCTCGATGGCCTGCCGGGCCAGGCGGTGCGCCGGTTCGAAGCCGCGGTGCGCGGACGGGTGGCCGAGCGCGGCCTCCGGTTCGCGTGAGGGCGCGGCCGCTTCACCTCGCCCTCCTGCTGCTGGCGCTCGGGGCATCCACCGCGCGTGCACAACGGACCGTGATCAACCTGCCCTCCGCCGACCAGACGGCGAAGGGCGAGTTCTTCGCGCTGCACGAGTCGAACTTCCGCGCGTGGGGCGACGATGGCTACTACGCCACGACCAACTTCCTCACCTACGGCATCTCGGCGCGGGTCGAGGCGGCGTTCACCGTCTACAACCTCGGCGCGCCGGTGGCGGACAACCGCGCCCTCGGCGTGGGCTACAAGGCCTCGCTGCCGGTGCAGCACCTCGCCCCCGTCATTCCCGACTTCACGCTCACGTTCGGGCAGATGGGGATCGTGGGACTCGACGGCGGCGGGGGGCTGTGGACCTACGGCCACCTGAGCGGACGGGTGCCGGGCCTGGGCACGCGCATCGCGGCGGGCGCAAGCGCGGGGCCGGAGGTGCTCTTCGGCGCGGAGGACAAGGCGCACTTCATCGCCTTCGTGGAGCACCCGCTGCCGGCGCACTTCTTCCTGGTGGCGGAATGGTTCAGCGGCGAGCACGCGTACGGCGACCTGGTCCCCGGCATCACCTGGCGCCACGGGGGCGTCGTCGCGGTGCTGGGCTACAAGATCAGCAACGCCCCCGGGTCGTCGACCGACGGCATGGTGGTGGAGGTGGGCACGACCTTCCGGCTCTGGCACTGAGCGCTACCATTTCACCACCATCGACCACATCGCGACGAAGAGCAGCACGGTGCTGCCCCACCCCACCACGCTCCACCGGGTGAACACCGCCTTGAGGAACTCGTCGCGCGAGGCGTCGAGGCGCTCCATCCGCCACTGATCGGGCAGCAGGATCGTGAGCCACAGCAGCGTGCTGATGGCGAGCAGCAGCGCGCTGCGGCGGATCCAGGGCGTCTCGAGGATGGGCATGCCCGCCTGCCGGGCCAGCAGGATCCCCGTGATCGTCAGCGCCGCGCCGCCCAGGAAGGTGAAGAAGAGGTCGGTCCACAGGATGGCGCGCGCCGCCATCCGGAAGTCGGCGTCCTTCCGCCAGCGGAAGTAGAAGGTGGCCCACACGCCGGTGACGGTCACGTTGCCCACCATCAGCACCGCCGCCGTGATGTGCAGGGCCTTCAGCACGAGGTAGGTGCTAGCCATTCCGCTCCTCGAAGTCGCCGCGCAGGAGCCCCAGCCGGTGCCGCACCAGGTCCATCCGCTTGTTGATGGAGAGCTTCCCCGCGATGAACGGGCGGAAGCCCGTCACGTCCTCGCGCGCGAGGCGCGCATCGAGCGCATCCACCGTGGCCGCGAGCCGCTCGCCGAACAGCCCGCTCAGGGCGCGCCGGTCGTCCGCCGGCGCGGGCTCGAAGAACCACGGCTCGCCCACGAGCACGAAGCCCTCGGGGAGCTGCTCGCTCAGGAACGGGTAACGGAACGCCACCGGCACGATCCGGATGCGCCGCCCGGCCTGCATCGCGAGCTGCGCCGCGCCGCGCTCGAGCGTGGCGGGCCGCTGCAGCACCGGCTTGCGGTGGCCCTGCGGGAAGATCCACAGCCCCGTGCCCGCGCGGAGGTAGGCGAGCGCCTTCTGCAGGTCCTCGTACGCGCCCCGCGGGCTGTCGCGCCGCACCGGGATGGTGCCGATCCACTTGAACGCCGAATAGCGCTCGAGGTTGACCGCCTCCATCAGGATGTGCGGCTGCAGCCCGAGCGCATCCACCAGCAGCCACGCGATGATGCCGTCCCACCAGGTGGTGTGGTTGCCCAGGAACAGCGTCGGCACGTCGCGCTCCCAGCGCGGTGCATCCTCAGCGCCGGCGAGCCGCACGCTGGTGAACTGCTTCGCCGCGATCTGGCGGAAGTAACGACGGAACGCCCAGACCGCGAGCGGCCTGGGCGGGACATAGCCTTCATCGCCGGAGGGCGGGGTCACACCGATCGTGCGGCCGGACTCGCGAGCGTCGACAGGCGCTCCGACAGCACGGCGCGCCCGAGCATGACGAGCTTGCGCGGCGTCGACACGTAGGCGCGCGAGCGGAAGACGTCCCACTCCAGCCGCTCGATGGCGTCGAGGATGCCGGCGTACGTCTGCGCGAGGAGCCGCACGGTGAGCCGCGAGCCGTCGTTGGGGAAGAGCGGCACCACGCGGCTGCCCTGGTCGAAGTAGCTGCGGGCCCGCTCCACCTGCCACTGCATGAAGCGGCGCAGCTCGGGCGTCATCCGCCGCTCCTCGAGATCGGCGCGGGAGAGCCCGAACTGCGCCAGCTCGGTGCGCGGCAGGTACACGCGGCCGTGCGCGAGGTCCTCGCCCACGTCCCGCAGCACGTTGGTGAGCTGCATCGCCACGCCGAGCTTCACGCCGTCGTCGTGGAACGCCTCGGCCGGGGCGCCAAGGATGGGCCCGAGCATGAGCCCGACGCCGCCGGCCACGAGCCGGCAGTACTCCTCGAGCGCCGGATAGTCCTCGATCTCGACGGGATCGAGGTCCATCGCCACGCCGTCGAGCAGCTCGAGCAGCGGCGGCAGCGGCACCGGATAGCGCCGCAGCGTGTCGGCCAGCGCGAGCCAGCGCGGGGACGCGGGGGCGGCGCCCCCGTGGATGGCGCGGACCTCGTTCGCCAGGGCGACGAGGTCGGCGCGCACCTCCGCCGTGGGACGGTCGCCCCGGGCGTCGACGAGATTGTCGGCGTGGCGGCAATAGTCGTAGAGCGCGAAGATCGCGAGCTTCTTCTCGACGGGCAGGAACCTGCTCGCGAAATGGAAGCTCTTCGCCCAGTGCGCCGTGACGCGCTCCGCGTCCGCGTAGGCCGACTCCAGCGCCGGGGTCACGGCGTGCCGATTTCCTCAGCGATACGGTCCACGACGCACTCCGCCGAAATGAGCACCATGGGCAGCCCGCACCCGGGGTGAGTGCTCTGGCCGATGAAATAGAGGTTCTGCAACTTCGCATGGCGGTTGTGCGGACGGAAGTAGCCGATCTGCATCAGGTTGTGGGACAGCCCGAAGGCCTCGCCGCGCTTGTTGCCGAAGTCGTCCAGGAACGTCTGCGGCGTGACGAGCCGCTTGGTGATGATGTGCTTGCGCAGGTCGGTCATGCCGAGCTGCCGCTCCATGCGCTCGAGCGTCTGCGCCTCGACCCGCGGGCCCTCGACGCTCCAGTCGATCCACTTCGACTTGTCCGCCGGCTGGCTCGGCGCCAGCACCAGCACGAACACGCTCTCCCCGCCCGGCGGCGCCAGGCTCGGGTCGGTGCGCGAGGTGGTGACGACGTAGTACGGCGGGTCCTTCGGCATGCGGTGGTGCTCGAACATGTCGGCGCAGCCCTGCTTCATGTCGTCGCCCACGATGAACTCGTGGTGCTGCAGGTGCGGGTACTTGCGATCGACGCCGAGGTACAGGAGCACCACCGAGCAGCTGAAGCGCTTCTGCTCGATGTCCTTCACCGGCTCCTGCAGGAACTCCTCGTAGGCGTGCGGCAGGTCGGCGTTGGTGACGACGATGTCGGCCACGTGGCGCCGGCCGTCGGCCGTGCGCACCGCGTCCACGGCCGACGCGCCCTTCTCGAACGACGTCACCGCGCTGTCGTAGCAGTACTCCACGCCCAGCTCGCGGCCCACCTTCTCGAGCGCCACGGCGAGCTGGTGCATGCCGCCCCGGGGGAAGTGGATGCCGCCGGCCACCTCCACGTACGGCAGCAGCGAGTAGATCGCGAGCGAATCGTACGGCGAGAGGCCGAGGTAGAGCGTCTGGAACGTCATCGACGCCTGCATGCGCTCGTCCTTGAAGAACTTCGCCGTCATCTTCTGCAGGTCGCCGAGCGCCCCCGTGCGGCCGAGCATGCCGAGGTTGGGGAGGTTCACCATCGACTTGACGCTGTGCATGTTGCGGCTGATGAAGGCGAGGCCGTCGGTGTACATCTGGCCCGCCTTCGCCAGCCACTCGAGCAGCTTCGGCGTGCAGCCCGGCTCGAGCTTCTCGCACTCCTCGATGAAGCGGTTGAGCAGGCTCCAGCGATCGTGCACCGTGCCGTCCGGGAAGCGGATGCGATAGCACGGGTCGATCTGCACCAGTTCGACGTAGTCCTCGAAGCGCCGGCCGACGTCCTGGAAGAGTTTCTGCCAGTACTCCACCATCATCACCAGCGACGGGCCGGTGTCGAACGTGAAGCCCTCCGACTGCCAGACACCGGCGCGCCCGCCCGGGCCGCCGTGCTTCTCCAGCACCTTGACCTGCCAGCCGGCATGCGCGAGGCGCACCGCGGTGGCGAGGCCGCCGATGCCGGCGCCCACGACGATGGCGGACCGCCCGCGCGCGCGGGCGGTGGACGGGGACAGGGGCATGCCCTGTGCGGGCGCCGGTGGCGTCAGCGTGGCGTCGTTGCTCATGACCTGATTGTAGAAGAAGAACTGCGAAGACGGGACCCTGCCGTCGAATCAGCCCACCGCGTCCCGCGTTGCTCCGACCCCCGCGAGCGCGAACGACTCCAGGCCCACCCGGTAGCCGTAGCTCGTGAGGAACCGCGTATGTCCCGCCACCCCGCCGCCGCCGATGACCGCGAAGGCCCGCGGCGGCAGCCGGCCGGGCAGCTGGGCCAGCGAGGCCAGCAGCGGCTCCACGTTGGCCGGATCGCTGGCGCTCAGCGCCACCGCCTCGGCGCCGCGCTTCCATGCCACCTCGACGATCTCGTCGGGCGGCAGGTCGGCGCCAAGGTAATGGATCTGCCAGCCCATCTCCTGCACGTCCGCGAGGCAGCAGAGGAAGCCCCACTCGTGCCGCTCGTGCGGCAGCAGCGCCGCGACGCAGATCGGCCCGCTGCCCCGGGAGGCCCGCAGGCCGGCCTTGAGGGCGTGCAGCACCACCTCGCTCGCCAGGTGCTCGACCGCGATCGGGATCTTGCCCAGCGCCCAGAGGTCCCCGACCTCGATGGCGAGCGGCATGACCACCTCGCGCGCGAAGCCCGACAGGCCCCGGGCGGCGATCTCCTGCTGCACCAGCTGCTCCAGCCGGTCGCGATCGTAGGCCACGACGGCCTCGAGCATCTCCCCGTGCGTCGAGCCCGCGATGTCGAACTGCTCGGCCCGCGCGAGCACGTCCTCGATGCTCTGGTCGGCCAGGTCGCCGATGCGCTCGCCGGCATCGATCAGGCGCGCAAAGGCCCGCAGCAGCGCGACTTGCTCGGCGGTATAGGCCCGGTAGCCGTTGGGCATCCGAGCCGGACGCACCACGGCGTAACGCCGCTCCCAGGCACGCAGCCGCGCGGGGGCGAGGCCCGTGAGCTTCGCCACCTCATTGATTTCGTACGTGCGTTCGACGGCGTTCAAGGCCTTAGGATACGGAGAGGGTCGGGTCATGTCAAAATTACAGGGAAAGCGGGCAAACCCCCGCGTGAACCAGAGATACACCGCCTGGTCCGAAAAGGATTCCCGCGAGTTATCTTTGCCGCCGGTCCCTCTCCCATGGAGCTTCCCCTGACGGTTCCGACCTCGTCGGGTGCCTTGGCATCCCACGCCACCGTCCGCTCGGCCCCCTGGGTCAGCATCAACGCCATCCGCGTCCTCGCCATGGACGCCGTCGAGCAGGCCAACTCGGGCCATCCCGGCACGCCGATGGCGCTCGCCCCGGTGGCCTACCTGCTCTGGACCCGTCACCTGCGCCACAACCCGGCCAACCCGGCCTGGGACGACCGCGACCGCTTCGTACTCTCCTGCGGTCACGCCTCGATGCTGCTCTACGCCATGCTGCACCTGACGGGCTACGCCGTCTCGCTCGACGACCTGCGCCAGTTCCGCCAGCTGCACTCGCGCACGCCGGGCCACCCCGAGCGCGGTGAGACCCCCGGCGTCGAGACCACCACCGGTCCCCTCGGCCAGGGCGTGGGCAACGCCGTCGGCATGGCGATGGCGGAGCGGTTCCTCGCGGAGCGGTTCAACGCCCCGGGCCAGACGATCGTGAACCACCGCACCTGGGCGCTCGTGAGCGACGGCGACCTGATGGAAGGCATCGCCAGCGAGGCCGCCTCCCTCGGCGGCCACCTGCGCCTCGGCAAGCTCAAGCTCATCTACGACCAGAACAGCATCACCATCGACGGGCGCACCGACCTCTCGTTCAGCGAGGACGTGGGCGCCCGGTTCGCCGCCTACGGCTGGCACGTGCTGCACGTGGCCGACGGCAACGACCTCGAGGCCATCGACGCGGCCCTGACGGCGGCCGCGGCCGAGACCGAGCGGCCTTCGATCATCGTGCTCCGCACCGTGATCGCCGATCCGGCGCCCACCAAGCGCGACACCTCCGGCGCCCACGGCGCGCCCCTGGGCAAGGACGAGATCCGGAAGACCAAGGCGATCCTCGGATGGCCCGAGGACCAGCCGTTCTTCGTGCCCGACGAAGCGTACGCCGACATGCGGGGCGCCGTGGCGCGCGGGCAGGCGCTCGAGGCAGCGTGGCGGATCGACTTCGACGCGTGGGCGGCCGGCCGGCCCGACGCCGCGTCCGAGTACGCCCGCACGATGCGCGGCGAGCTGCCGGCCGACTGGGTGAAGGCGCTGGGCGTCATCCCCGCCGAGAAGGGGCCGCTGGCCACGCGACAGGCGTCGCACACGGCGGTGCAGGCGCTGAGCGGCGTGCTGCCCGAGCTCATCGGCGGCTCGGCCGACCTCGCCGAGAGCACGGGCACCGCGCGGAAGACGGGCGGCACCTTCGGACCCGTGACCACCGGCACCACGGTCAACTGGGGCATCCGCGAGCACGCCATGGGTGCGGCGATGAACGGCATGGCCGCCCACGGCGGGTGCCGGCCGTTCGGCAGCACCTTCCTCGTCTTCTTCGACTACATGAAGCCGTCGATCCGGCTGGCCTCGCTGATGCAGCTGCCGGTGATCTTCGTCGGCACGCACGACTCGATCGGCGTGGGCGAGGACGGGCCGACGCACCAGCCCATCGACCAGCTGGCCATGCTGCGCGCCATCCCGGGCCTCGTGACGCTGCGCCCGGCCGACGCGAACGAGACGATCGAGGCGTGGCAGGCCGCCATCGCGCGCACCGCCGGGCCCACGGCCCTCGTCATGACGCGCCAGAAGCTGCCGGTGCTGCCGCCCTCGCAGGGTGGCGTGGGGCGTGGGGCCTACGTGCTGCACGAGCCCGACGGCGCGCCGCAGGCGATCCTCATCGGCACGGGCTCCGAGGTGCACGTGGCGGTCGAGGCGGCGAAGCTGCTGGCCGCCGAGGGCATCCGGGCGCGGGTGGTCTCGATGCCGTCGTGGGAGCTGTTCGCGGCCCAGGACGCGGGGTATCGTGACTCGGTGCTGCCGCCGGCGATCCGCGCGCGGGTCGCCGTCGAGGCGGCGAGCCCGATGGGCTGGGAGCGCTGGACCGGAAACGACGGCGCCATCCTGGCGATGCGCTCCTTCGGCGCCTCGGCGCCGGGCGACACGCTGTTCAAGGAATTCGGATTCACCCCGACCGGCGCGGCCGCGCTCGTGCGCGACACCCTCGCCCGGAGTTCGAGATGAGCGACACGCCCGTGAACCCGCTCGTGGCGCTGGGCCGCGTGGGCCAGAGCCCGTGGTACGACTTCATCACCCGCGACCTCGTGCACTCGGGCGAGCTCGCCCGCCTGATCCGCGAGGATGGCCTCCTCGGCATGACGTCGAACCCGACGATCTTCGAGAAGGCCATCGCCTCGAGCGACAGCTATGACGCCGACATCCGCCGCCTCGCCGAGGCGGGCCGGAGCGCGGGCGAGATCTTCGAGGAGCTCGCGGTGGACGACGTGCGCGCCGCGTGCGACGTCTTCCGCGCCACCTTCGAGCGCGCCGGCAACGGCGACGGCACCGTGTCGCTCGAGGTGTCGCCCACCCTGGCGCACGACACCGAGGGCACGGTGCACGAGGCCGAGCGCCTGTGGCGCGCCGTGGACCGGCCGAACGCGATGATCAAGATCCCCGGCACGCGCGAGGGGCTGCCGGCGATCACCCGCTGCCTGGCGCAGGGGATCAACGTGAACGTCACCCTGCTCTTCTCGGTGGAACGCTACGCCGAGGTGGTGGAGGCGTTCCTGCAGGGGCTCGAGCAGCGCGCGGCTATGCAGCTCCCGATCGACCACCTGCACTCGGTGGCGAGCTTCTTCGTGAGCCGGGTGGACACGAAGCTCGACCCGGAGCTCGACCGGCTCGCGACGCCGGCGGCGAAGGCGCTGCGCGGCACGATCGCCATCGCGAACGCGGCGGCAGCGTACGCGCTCTTCCGCGAGGTCCTGGCCTCGCCGCGCTGGCAGGCGCTGGCCGCGAAGGGCGCCAGGCCACAGCGGCCGCTGTGGGCCTCGACGAGCGTCAAGGACAAGGCGTATCCGGACACGATGTACGTCGAGCAGCTGGTCGCGGCGCAGACGGTGAACACGCTGCCGCCGGAGACGTTCACGGCGTACCGCGACCACGGGACGCCCGAGGTGCGCATCGACGCGGCCATCGCGACCGCGGCGGAGCGCCTGGACGGCCTTACCGCGGTGGGGCTCAGCCTCGCCGACACCACCGCCTTCCTCGAGGCCGACGGCGTCGCGAAGTTCGCCGGCTCGTTCCGCTCGCTGCTCGCCGGCATCGAGACGAAGGCCGGCGCGCTCGTGGCGCGCTGACATGCGGCGCATCTCGCTCACCGGCTGGATCATCATCGCCACGCTGGCCGGGCTCGTGCTCGGCTGGCTCGACCACGACGTGTGGCTCGACACCGACCTGGCGACGATGGTCAACCCGCTGTCGACGATCTTCCTGCGGATGATCAAGTCGATCGTGGCCCCGCTGCTCTTCGCGAGCCTGGTGGTGGGCATCGCGGGCCACGGCGACGACCTCAAGAAGGTGGGGCGGCTGGCGCTCAAGTCGCTGATCTACTTCGAGGTGGTCACCACGATCGCGCTCTTCGTGGGGCTGGGCGCGGTGCACCTGACGAAGCCGGGCGTCGGCGTGTCGCTGCCGCCCACGGCGGCGGGCACGGAGCAGTTCACGCAGAACCACGTCTCGCTGGCCGGCGTGCTGGAGCACACGGTGCCCGCCAGCATCTTCGAGGCGATGGCGAAGAACGAGGTGCTGCAGATCGTCTTCTTCTCGCTGCTGTTCGGCATCGCGCTGGCGCAGGTGAAGGGCCGGCCGCGGGAGACGATGCTCGCCTTCTGCGAGTCGCTGAGCGAGATCATGTTCAAGTTCACCGGCCTGGTGATGAAGTACGCGCCGATCGGCATCGGTGCCGCCGTGGCGGTGACGGTGGGCAAGAACGGGCTGGGGGTGCTGAAGAACCTCGGGCTCCTGGTGGGCACACTGTACGGCGCGCTGATCGTGTTCGTGCTGTTCGTGCTGCTGCCGGTGGCGCTGATCGCCAAGGTGCCGGTGAAGAAGTTCTGGAAGCACGTGCGCGAGCCGTGGCTGATCGCCTTCTCGACCGCCTCGAGCGAGGCGGCGTTCCCGATGGCGATGCAGAACATGGAGAAGATGGGCGTGCCGAAGCACATCGTCTCCTTCGTGCTGCCCACCGGCTACTCGTTCAACCTCGACGGCTCGACGCTCTACCTCGCGGTGGCGTCGATCTTCGTGGCGCAGGCGGCGGGCGTCGACATGCCGATCGGGACGCAGCTGGTCATGATGCTGACGCTCATGCTGACGTCGAAGGGCGTGGCGGCGGTGCCGCGGGCGTCGCTCGTGATCCTGGCCGGGACGCTCACGCAGTTCGGGCTGCCGCTCGAGGGGATCGCGGTGATCCTCGGCGTGGATGCGTTCATGGACATGGCGCGGACGTCGGTGAACCTGCTCGGGAACTGCCTGGCGTCGGTCGTCATGGCGCGGTGGGAGGGGGAGTTCGACGACAGCGCGGGTGAGGGGGAAGTGGCGCAGGCCGTGGCGGCGTGAAACTGATGTAGGTCTTCCTGCGTCGGGGGTCGGGGCGCGGGGGACAGAGGGGTGGCCCCGGAAGCCGTGCCAAAGCTGAAGACTGGCACGGCTGGCGGGGCCACCCCTCTGTCCCGTTCAGATCTCTCAGACAGCCAGAGGAAAAGCATGCGGTTCGGACTGCTCGTCTCGCTTGTCGTTCTCCCTTCCCAGATTCTCGTCGCGCAGCAGCGCACTTCTGCCCCCGTCACCGACGTGGCCTACGAGGT
>DASUOW010000056.1:0-3578 GCA_036276435.1 Gemmatimonadales bacterium | reverse complement strand
CTCAACCCGGTCCGCAGCATCCTGGAGGGCAAGCGCGTCGTCCTCGTGGACGACTCGATCGTGCGCGGGACCACCAGCCGGAAGATCGTGAAGATGCTCCGCGCCGCCGGCGCGGCCGAGGTCCACCTCCGCATCAGCTCGCCGCCCACCGCCTGGCCCTGCTACTACGGCATCGACACGCCGACGCGGCAGGAGCTCATCGCGAGCACGCACCAGACGCCGGAGATCGCGACCTACGTCACCGCCGACACCCTCGGCTACCTCTCGCTCGAGGGCATGCTGGCGGCCGCGGGCGGCCCCGACCGGGGCTTCTGCCACGCCTGCTTCTCCGGCGACTATCCCACCTCCATCCCGGGCGACCTCGTGCAGCTCCGGCACGCGGCTCCCATGGCCACGGCACCCGCATGACGAGCACCTACACGCAGCCCCTCGTCTACTTCTACGGCCAGGGCCGGAGTGACGGCTCGGCGGCGATGAAGGACATCCTCGGCGGCAAGGGAGCGGGACTCGCCGAGATGACCAATCTCGGCATCCCCGTCCCGCCCGGCTTCACCATCGCCACCACCCTCTGCCTCCAGTACCTCGAGACCCACACCTTCAGCCCGCGCCTGCGGAGCGAGGTGGAGCGCGCGCTGCAGCGCCTCGAGAGCGCCACCGGCAAGACGCTTGGCGACGCCGACCATCCGCTGCTCGTCTCGGTGCGTTCCGGCGCGCCGGTGTCGATGCCGGGCATGATGGACACGATCCTCAACCTGGGCCTCAACGACGTCACGGTGGAGGGCCTCGCGAAGCTGAGCGGCAATCCCAGCTTCGCCTGGGACAGCTACCGGCGCTTCGTGCAGATGTACGGCGGCGTGGTCTACGACATCCCGAAGAAGGAGTTCGAGGGCCGGCTGCACGCGCACAAGGTGCGCACCGGCGTCTCGCGCGACATCGACCTGCCGCTCGAGACGGTGCAGCAGATCGTGGCGGAGTTCAAGGCGCTCGTCTGCGAGCGCACGGGCCACGACTTCCCCGAGTCGCCGCTCGACCAGCTGTGGGGCGCGGTGGCCGCCGTGTTCGAGAGCTGGAACACGCAGCGCGCCATCGACTACCGCCACATGCACGACATCCCCGACACCATGGGCACCGCGGTGAACGTGGTGGCGATGGTGTTCGGCAACATGGGCGAGGACTCGGGCACCGGCGTCGCGTTCACCCGCGACCCGTCCACCGGCGAGCGGAAGCTGTACGGCGAGTTCCTCATCAACGCGCAGGGCGAGGATGTCGTCTCGGGCATGCGCACCCCGGAGCCGATCGAGGCGCTCGCGCAGAAGATGCCGGCCGCCTACCGCGAGCTCGAGCGCACCGCGCGCCTGCTCGAGCGGCACTTCCGCGACGTGCAGGACATGGAGTTCACCATCGAGCGCGGCCACCTGTACATGCTGCAGACGCGGCGTGGCCAGCGCTCCGGGCACGCGGCGGTGCGCATCGCCTGCGAGATGGTGGACGAGGAGCAGATCAGCAAGGAAGAGGCGGTGGCGCGCATCCCGCCCAACGACCTCGACCAGCTGCTGCACCCGATGATCGACCCGGACAGCAAGCTCGACCTGCTGACCACGGGCCTCCCGGCCTCCCCGGGCGCCGCGTGCGGCACGGTGGTCTTCGACGCCGACACCGCCGAGCGGCTCGGCCGCGCCGGGCAGTCCGTCATCCTGGTGCGAAGCGAGACCTCGCCCGAGGATTTCCACGGCATGGTGGAGGCGAAGGCGATCCTCACCGCCCGTGGCGGCATGACGAGCCACGCGGCCGTGGTGGCCCGCGGCATGGGCACGCCGTGCGTCGCGTCCGCGCAGGGCCTCGTGGTGGACGAGCACGCGCGCACCTGCTCCGTCAACGGCCGCACGCTCGCCGAGGGCGAGTGGATCTCGGTCGACGGCGGCTCGGGCAAGGTGTACGTGGGCCAGGCGAAGCTGATCGAGCCCGAGATGAGCGGCGACTTCCAGCGCCTCCTGGAGTGGGCCGACCAGCTGCGCCACATCCGCGTGCGCGTCAACGCCGACACGCCGGCCGACGCCCACCGCGGCCGCGACTTCGGCGCCGAGGGCATCGGGCTCTGCCGCACCGAGCACATGTTCTTCGAGGGCGACCGCCTCACCGCGGTGCGCGAGATGATCGTGGCCACCGATGCCGAGGGCCGGAAGAAGGCGCTCCGGAAGATCCTGCCCATGCAGCGCGCCGACTTCGAGGCGATCTTCCGCGCGATGGAGGGCTACCCCGTCACCATCCGCCTCCTCGACCCGCCACTGCACGAGTTCCTGCCCAAGGACGACGAGGAGATCGTGGGCCTCGCCGCCGAGCTCGGCATGGAAGCCGAGGCGCTCCGCAAGATCGTGCACGGACTCCGTGAGGAGAACCCGATGCTCGGCCTGCGCGGCTGCCGCCTCGGCATCCTGTACCCCGAGATCACGGCGATGCAGGCGCGCGCGGTGTTCGAGGCCGCCTGCGCCGTGGCGCTCCGCAAGGGTCGCGTGATGCCGGAGATCATGATCCCGCTCGTGGCCAGCGTGGTGGAGTTCCGCAAGCAGGCGCTGCTGGTGCGCCAGGCCGCGATGGACGTCTTCACCGAATGCCAGATGTCGGTGCCGTTCCTCCTCGGCACCATGATCGAGCTGCCGCGCGCCTGCCTGACGGCCGACGAGATCGCGCGCGAAGCCCAGTTCTTCTCGTTCGGCACCAACGACCTGACGCAGACCACGTGGGGCCTCTCGCGCGACGACGCGGGGCGCTTCCTGCCGATGTACATCGACAGCCACATCGTGGACGACGACCCGTTCCAGGTGCTCGACGAGGCCGGCGTCGGCAAGCTCATCCAGATGGCCTGCGAAATGGGCCGCAAGAGCCGTCCGGACCTCAAGCTGGGCATCTGCGGCGAGCACGGCGGCGAGCCACGCGCCATTGCGTTCTGCGACCGGCTGGGCATGAACTACGTGAGCTGTTCGCCGTTCCGCGTGCCCATCGCCCGCCTGGCGGCAGCGCAGGCGGCGCTGGCCGAGCGCGGCGAGGTGGACCGGACACGGGCCACCGTCTAGGAGAGCGGATTCTCCCACTCCACCGCTCGCAATGCCCGTGACCCGCACCGTGCCGACATTCCTGTCGCTCGGTGCGGGTCGCTCTTCTTGGCCGTCCCGAAACACGACGATGTGATGGTCTGGCGCACGCCTTGCTGGTGAGCGCCGCTGGTGATGTGCCTTGTTTCACACCCATACTCATTCGAGGATTTCATGGTCAACGTGCGTCGTGGCGTGACCGCCGTGATTGCGGCGGCCGGGGTACTGCTGGCAGCCTGTGGCGGCGATGATGACGGCAACGAGCCGAACGGCACCGCGCTGAGCTCGTCCGAGGCGGCCGCGCTCTCCGCCGCCATCGTCAACTCCGGCGCCATCGCCGGCGAGGCGTCACTCGTGGCGCCGCTCGCGTTCGGCCTCGTCCGGAGCTACGGTGCCATCTCCACCACCGCGGCGCTCACGGCCGCCGGCTCGTCCGCCGCTCGCATGAACCTGCTCGCCGCCTCGTACAATGCGGTCGGCTACCAGGTG
>DASUOW010000055.1:0-3011 GCA_036276435.1 Gemmatimonadales bacterium | reverse complement strand
ATTCGGGTTCCCGGTCGCATACTGGTTCAAGAACCAGCTGGGCCCCTTCCTCTCGAGCCTCTGGAGCGGTGCGCGCATCGTGCGGGAAGGCCTCGTGCGCGAGGCGTACGTGCGACGCCTGCTCGAGGAGCATCGGCGCGGCCTCGTCGATCACCACGTGCGCCTGTGGATGCTGCTCAACGTGGAGCTGTGGTACCGCATCTACATCGACGAGGAGCCCTGGCAGGCGGTAGCCGACGACCTTGCGCTGCGGCTGACCGCGGTTCGCGCCCATCCTGCCTTGACGCACGCGGCTGGTGCGGCCGCGTCGTGATCGCGGACCGGCCGCCGCACCCGTCCACCCGTGTCGATGCGCGCCGCGTGCGGCTCAAGGGGCGGCCGACCGCATGCCGACGAGCCCTGCGATCTGTGGGAACGCGTAAGCCAGATCCCGCCGCAGCCCCACGTCGAAGCGCGACTCTGCTCCCCAGAGCACGGCGATCATCGTCGTGGTGGCGATGACCGTGGCGCAGACCAGCCCGAACGTGCCCGAGGCGAGTCGCTGCACCAGGGGAACGGTTGCGGCACCCAAGAGCGCCGAGAGCACGATGATCGAGATCGGGACCATCGAGCGCCGCACGGGTGCCCCGAGCACGCGCGTGGCGAAGAGCAGGGACAGGAGCTGCGACAGTGACACCCCGAACAGCCCCGCGAGTGCGGCTCCGATCAGGCCGTATCGGTGGGTGAGCGGCCACAGCAGCACGATGGTCAGCGACGATTGCAGGAGCTCGACGGCGAGCACCCACTTGGGCCGCCCGAGTCCCCGGAAGAGGGGCTCCGTGACGTCTCCGAACAGCCCCGCGATGCCAGCCAGCGCGAGCACCCTGATCGGTCCCTCCGTGCCCTCCCACCGCGGTCCGAGCACGTCGGCGACGAGCCAGGGCGCAAGGCTGATGATGAGCACGTACGCGGGCACCCCGATCGCGGCGGTGGCGACGAGGATCGACTGGAATGCCCGGACCAGCCGAGCGCGTTCGGCCTGCAGCCTGGCATAGACGGCGAATGCCACGTCGCTCACGACCTTGTTCAGCACCTCGTAGGGCAGCAGGCCCAGCTTCGCGGCAAGGAAGTACAGGCCCAGTTCCACCGCACCGAGCTCGCGCGAGATCACGACCTGTGTGAGCGAGCTGGCGGATACGCTGACGATGCCCGCGAGGAGAAGCCAGCGCCCATAGCGCACGAGGGGGAGGACGGCATCGGATGCGATGGCCACGCGCGGCCGATGGGCGGCGACGGCGTACGAAGTCACCGCACCCGCGAGCGCCCCGGCCAGCACGCCTGCGACCAGCGACCAGACGCCGAGACGCGATGCGAGCAGCAGCGACACGATGGTGTCGACGGCGGCGGCGGACAGGCTGATGGCGGCGAGCCGCCGATACGCGAGCCGGCGCATCAGGTCCGCCGTCTTCGGGCTGGCGCTGGCGTCGATGAGCGGCTTGAGCGCGAGCACGCGAAGGATGTCGGTGACCCGTGGATCCGAGAAGAGCGCTGCGATCACCGGCGCACCGGCCAGCAGCACGGCCGCGACGCCCGCCGCGCGGATTACGTTGACGGTCCACGCGGCGTTGTAGTGTGCCTCCTCGAGGTGCGGCTGCTGGACGAGCGCGGGAGTCATCCCGAGCTCGGACACCGTCATCAACACGCCAACCGCGACGGTTGCCATCGCGAGGAGGCCGAAATCGTCCGGCGAGAGCAGCGCCGCGAGCGCCAGGGTTCGGACGAGGAAGATGCCCTTGACGCCGCCGAGCTGAAGCCCCTTCCACCAGAGCGCGTTGGCAGCGTCACGCGCAAGGGTGCGATGAGGCGCATCCACGCCCGGCGGGGGAATGGCGAACTCGTCCTGCAGCGGTGAGCCGGCGGTCGGGTCCTGGCCCTCGAGCTTCGGCATCTAGTGGTCCGCGGAGCGGCCCACGCGCCGGCGTGGCAGCGCGATCGGGGGCCGGCGTGCTTCGCTGCACATGCAAGGCATCGTACACGCTGGTGATGACGGCGCGCGCGGCCGGCTATGGTCGGGGCTCGTGCAGTCGAGCTGTCACGACGGACGCAGGTGAAACGCGATGCGACGAATGTCGCCGGCAGAGGCGACTCTCACCCGTGACGGTGACTTTCAGAACACCTCCACCGTCACCGCGCCAGCGCCGTCCTGACGTGAAATCCGGCGATTCATGCGGGGGGGCCGACGGGCCCCAGCCGCGAGGAGCGGGGAAGGCTCCTTGCTCCCGCTCATACGATGCAGGCCCGCTGACAGAGAAGCTCACCCGAGGGCTCGCGCGCACAGGCTCGAGCGTATCGAGAGGAAGTGCGCCACTGGCGCGTGACGAAGGATGCCTGTACCGCTGCCCGCTCACGACATCGGCCGACCAATCCGGGTGGTGTTCTTCGGAGGCGCCTTGGTGGACCCTGCCGCGCGAGAGTTCCTGGGCCGCATCGATGAACACCCCGAGATCGAACTCGCCGGCGGCGTCTGCCAGAGCCGAGGGCTGAGCCTCCGGCACCAGGCGGTGGACGTGATCCGACGACGCGGCGTCCTGGCGCCGGCGGTGCTGGCGGTGTACGCCGCGCAGGGCGCACGGCGGCTGCTCGACCGACGAGCGCGCCTGCGACGGCGGCGCCGTGAGCGATCGGTCCTCGCACACTTCCTCGCCGTGGAGCGCATGCACGACCCGACGGTGCTGCAGCACGTGCGCGCGCTCGCGCCCGACCTCGGCCTCGTCTACGGCGCGCCCATCCTGAAGCCCGAGCTCTTCGAGATCCCGCGGTTCGGCACGCTCGGCATCCACCACGGGGCGCTGCCCGACTACCGCGGCAAGAAGACCGCGTTCTGGGCGATGGTGAATCGCGAACCCGCAGCGGGCGTGACGATCCAGCGGATCAACGCGGGCGTGGACACCGGCGAGATTGTGTCGGCGGGCTCCGTCACCACCGCGGGCAAGCGCTACGGTCGAGTCGACGCCGAACTACAGGCGCTCGGC
>DASUOW010000054.1:0-4815 GCA_036276435.1 Gemmatimonadales bacterium | reverse complement strand
CGAGCGAAGGCGAGCGACGGGTCGACGTGGCGCCCGTGGTAGTCAAGCGCATTCTGGAGCTGCCAGTTGAGGTCGGCGAGCAGGAGCGCGCGCTCGGGTGGCAGACCACCCGCCAGGTCGGCCATCAACGCCTCCGCGCGGCGGTCGCCGCTGCGATCGACCGCGGGCCAGGTGTCGTAGGCGCGCCAGGCCGGATACAGCAGGAGCACGATGGCGATCACCGCACTCGCGGCCGGCACCCGTCGCCCCCACTCGACAATGAGCCCTGCCCCCGCGCCCGCGGCGAGCGCCACCACCACGTGAGACGGGATGAAGAACACGTGGGCATCGCCGACGTTGTAGGTGTAGGCGAAGATGACTGCGACCAGCCACGCGGTCACCAGCATCGCGCCCGTCCGCCAGGACGCCCGCAGCAGCGCGCCCGTGCCCAGCAGCGCAAGCGCGATGCCCGTGATCCCGAACTGCTGCCGCACGTCGAAGGCGTACATCGCCAGCCGCGGCCGGAGGGCGGCCTCGTGCACCCCCAGCACCATCGTGCGCCGCCAATCGCTCTTGGTGACGTCGAACCAGAACGTGCGGAGTCCTTCGAGCAACGAGGGCGGCGGGTCGGGGCTGGTCCACAGGCTCTGGAAGTTCCAGGCGTACTGCAGCGCGCCCACGGCCGCGCAGAGCACCGCGATGGCCACGACCCGCGGCGCGGTCAGCGCCCGCAGGCCCCCGGGCATCGTCGTCGCCAGGAAGAGCATCGCCGCCGGCGCGAGCAGCACCATCATCAGGTGATTGCCGAACCCGAGCGCGTAGATCGCGAAGAACGCGGCGAGGCGCCCGCGCGAGGCCGGCCGTCGGCCCCACGCCAGGAGCGCGATCAAGGCGGCGGCGAGCATGACGACGTGCAGCGCGTACACCTCGGCGATCACCGCCTGCGACCAGAACGTGTACGACGTCGCGAACAGCGCCCCGGCGACCACGCCGGCGGTCGCGCGTCCCGTGAGGTCGATGGCCAGCCACGTGAGCAGGCCGCACGCGACGGCGCCGCTGATGGCCGACGCCAGGTTCATCCCGTGGGCGGGCTCGCCGCCGGCGAGCCAGACCACGATGTTGGCGAGGAAGAAATAGAGGGGGTACGCCTGGCGGGGGGTGATCTCGCGCGATCCGCCCGCATCCTGGAACGACGCCGTGTCGCCGAGGTCGAGCCCCGGCAGCAATGTGCCGTGATACGCGGCGAACGCCGCGACGGCCACGACCGCGCTGGCCGCCGCCTGGCGGCCTACTCCGACCCGCCGTTCAGGCACGAGGGACACGTCAGGCGCGGCGCTTTCGGCCGAGACGCGCCCGCAGCGAATCGAGGGGCAGCGCATTCACGACGTGGCGCGCTTCGACCCACCCGCGGCGCGCCGTGGCCACCCCGAGCTGCATCTGGCGTCCCAGCCACTCCGCTCGGTGGCAGTCCCCATCGATCGACACGGTGACGCCGGCTGCCACGGCGCGACGGGCCATGGCCCCGTCCATGTCGAGGTGACCGGGGGCGCCGTCGATCTCCAGGATGGTGCCCGTTTCCACCGCGGCCGCGAAGAGCCGCTCCTCGTCCAGGTCGTAGCCGTCGCGGCCCGGCAGCATCCGGTTGGTCGGGTGCGTCACGATCTGCACGAGCGGGTGGCGCATGGCCGCGATGTACCGGTCCGTGAGCCGGGCGCCATCGTGGCCCGCGGGGTCGTGCAGCGACGCGAGCACGACGTCGAGCCCTTCGAGGACGGCGTCCGGGAAGTCCAGCGACCCGTCTTCGAGGATGTCGACCTCCGCGCCGTGGAGGATCGTGATGCCTGGGTGACGCTCGCGCAGGTCCGCCACCTCCGCGGCCTGCTGGCGGAGGCGAGCTTCGTCGAGACCCCGCGCGACCGCGGATGCCTTGGAGTGGTCCGTGATCGCGACGTATTCGTAGCCAAGGGCCTCCGCGGCCGACACCATGGCCGCGATCGAGTCGCGCCCGTCGCTCCACGTGCTGTGCATGTGGAGATCGCCGCGGATGTCCTCGACGCGCACGAGGTCCGGGAGCGCCCCGCGCTCGGCTGCATCCACCTCCTCGCCGCTCTCGCGCAACTCCGGCGCAATCGCCGGCAACTCCAGCGCGGCATACACGTCGTTCTCGGCAACGAGGTCGAGGGCACCGCCGTCCCGCCAGAGACCCCGCCGATCCAGGCGGAGCCCCAGCGAGGCTGCGCGCACACGGAGCCGCGCCACGTGCGCGCGCGACCCCGTCAACAGGACGAGGGTAGCGGGGAACGCGCCCGGAGGAACCACGCGGATCGTGAGCTCGGTGCGCTCGAGGCGGAGCACCACCCGGCCCGGGCTCGCGTGCAACACCGTGGTCACGAACGGCAGCGCGAGGAGCCGTGCGGTCGTGCCCGCGGGGTCCGGTGACGCGGCGAGCAGTTCGATGTCCCCGACGGTTGCGGCGAAGCGACGCATGCTGCCGGTGGGCGAGACGTGCTCGACCTCGGGGCACGTCTCACGCACGGCGGTCACCACCGGCTCGACGAGCGCCCACGCGCGTCCCAGCGGCGTGTGTCGACGCTGCGATCGCACGAGCGGAATTGCCTGCCGCAGCCGCGCATCGAGTCCGGGAACGCCCGGCCAGCCCTGCGCATCAGCCAGGCAGGCCTCCAGTTCACCGATGGAGGTGGCGCCGGTCTCGCGGTGCAGGGCAGCGACCTCCGACACGTCGAGCCCTGACGTGCGGACCAGCCGGCGCAGGTCCTGCGGCAGGTCCTGCAGCGCGTCGGCCACCGCCTGCTCGGGACGGCCGGCGCGGAGGTGCTCGAGCGCGTCGCGGACCGATGCGCTGTCGGGTCCGCCGCCCTCGAGCGGCTGGCCCTGCGCCATCCGAGCTGCGAGGCGTGCGAGGTCCGTGGCTTCCGCCTGCCGTCCGCGGATGGCCGCGATCGAGGCGAGTGCCGCGAGTGCGTGATCGAGGGAGACCATCAGGTGGAGATGGACGTGCGCCGGGCCGCTGGCGCGAGGCGAACGCGTGAGCGTGGGTCCAATTGTTGGGTGCCGCAACCCGGGGTGTCAAGGCGGGCCCACGCCCTGATGGACCGTCAGCCGACGAGTGCTGGCGAGCGCCGATGCGGGCGTGTCAGCTCTCGGATGCGCGCGGCACGCGTGCCACGGTGCGCACGCCGGACCCGCCGGGCGACTGCTGGTCGCGCTCGCCGGGCCCGGCTCACGCCCGTCAGGTCCTGGCGCGGCGACCGATCGCCATCCGGTAGATCGCGAGCAGCACGATCGCACCGAGCAGCGACATGAGGAACCCTGCCGGCTCGCCCTCGCCGTACCATCCCATCGCCCGGCCCAGGAACCCGCCCAAGAGGGCGCCCGCGATGCCGAGGAGCATCGTGACGATGAACCCGCCGGGGTCCCTGCCGGGCATGAGGAGCTTGGCAATGGCGCCGACGATCAGACCGAAGAGAATCCACCCGATCACACCGAACATGTGGCACCTCCGGGCCGCGTTGGTGGGCCCGCGACAGCGGTAGCAAGCAAGGTGCCGCGAAACCGACGAGGCGTACGCAACGAGAGGCGACCGCGGTCGCCTCTCGTCGACGATATGGTGGACGGCGGGGGGATCGAACCCCCGACCTCTGCATTGCGAACGCAGCGCTCTCCCAGCTGAGCTAGCCGCCCGTGATTCCGCGTCCCGGGCGCGCACAGCGACCGGAGCGACCCCGGAGTGTAACACGGGGGTGATGGGCCCGGCAACGCACCGGCGCGCCGCCGGGCTGGCACGGTCCGCGATGGTATACTCACAACCGGTTTCATCGCGGTTCCGCCACGCGTTCCCACCCCGACACACGTCCGCGTGAGCGATTTGTACAGTCAGCATCCTTCAGAACCCACGTAAGGTGGGTACCGGTGCGTCCCGCGGCGTGACGTGAGCGCGGGAGCCCGGACCGAACATCGCTCCATGCCCAACAAGCTCAAGAAGATCGGAGTCCTCACCGGAGGGGGCGACGCACCGGGCCTCAATGCCGTGATCCGCGCGGTCGTGAAGGCGGGCTGCAACGCCGGCCTCGAGGTGCTGGGCGTCGAAGACAGCTTCGACGGATTGCTCGAGTTCAACCGCTCGCGCGTGCTCACGACCAAGGACGTGACCGGGATCCTCCGGCGCGGCGGCACCATCCTCGGCACGATCAACACCGGCGACCCGTTCGTGCGGGAGGTGCAGACCTCCGAGGGCGCCCAGCAGAAGTACGCCGACCGGGTCGTCGAGATGTTTCACCGGATGGGGCTCGGCGGCCTCGTCGTGATCGGCGGCGACGGCACCCTGGGGCTGGCACACCGCTTCAGCAGGCTGGGCATCCCGATCATCGGTGTCCCCAAGACCATCGACAACGACATCTACGGGACGACCAATTGCTTCGGCTTCGACACGGCCGTGGCCTTCGCGACCGATGCGATCGATCGCCTGCACACCACGGCGGAAGCGCACCGGCGCATCATCGTGGTCGAGGTGATGGGCCGCTATGCCGGATGGATCGCCCTCTACGCGGGCCTGGGCGGCGGGGCCGACGCCATCCTGATCCCGGAGATCCCCTACGACATCGACGTCGTGGCGCAGCAAATCAAGGAGCGCGACGCGTGGGGCGCCCACTTCAGCATCATCGTCGTGGCCGAAGGCGCGCGTCCGAAGGACGGCTCCATCTCGCTCATCAAGGCGGCCGGCGTCGGGCGTGCCGAGCGCCTCGGCGGCGCCGGGCACCGCGTGGCGGCCGACCTCGAGGAGCTGACTGGCAAGGAGACGCGGACCGTCGTCCTGGG
>DASUOW010000053.1:0-6497 GCA_036276435.1 Gemmatimonadales bacterium | reverse complement strand
GTTCCGTCTCGAGCGGGAGCTGGGGCGCGGCGGCATGGGCGTGGTGTACGAGGCCACCGACACCGCCCTCGAGCGCCGGGTCGCCATCAAGGCCGTCCACCCCGAGCTGTCCCACCACGATGCCATCGTGCGGCGCTTCCTCTCCGAGGCGCGCATGATCGCGAAGCTCCGGCACCCGAGCATCGTGACGGTGCACGCCGCGGGCGGCGCCGACGGCCTGCTCTACTACGTGATGGACCAGGTGCCCGGCGAGTCGCTCCGCGACCGGCTCCGGCGCCAGCCGCAGCTGCCCATCGAGGACGCCCGCCGCATCACCGCCCAGCTCGCCTCGGCGCTCGACACCGCGGCGCGCGCGGGCCTGGTGCACCGCGACGTGAAACCCGAGAACATCCTCCTCGACGCCGCCACCGGCCGCGCCCTGCTCGCCGACTTCGGCATCGCGCGGGCCATGGAGCAGACGCCCTCGAGCGACGTGCCCACCACGGGCGAGGGGGTCGCCGTGGGCACCCCCACCTACATGAGCCCCGAGCAGGCGGCCGGCGAGGGTGTCGACGCGCGCAGCGACCTCTACGCGCTCGGTGTCGTCGCGTACGAGATGCTCACCGGGCAGCCGCCCTTCACCGGCGGCACCCGCGTCGTGGTGTCGAAGCACCTCTCCGAGCGGCCGGCGCCGATCGCGAAGCTGCGTCCCGACTGCCCGCCGGGCCTGGCCGACGCCGTCCTGCGGGCCCTCGAGAAGCAGCCGGATGCGCGCTGGCAGACGGGCGACGCCTTCCGCGCCGCCCTCGAGAGCCACGCGCCGTCGCGCAAGCGGAAGCGCTGGACGATCGGCGCGGGCGTCACCGCCGCACTGCTGGCGCTCGCCGTCCTCGCGATGGGCCGCCTGCGGAGCGACGGGCCCCCCGACGGCGTGAACCCGCGGCATTCCATCCTCGTGCTGCCGTTCGTGAACCTGCGTGGCGACTCGACGTCGGCGTGGCTGCGCGATGGCAGCGTGAACATGCTCTCCCTCACGCTGGCGCAGTGGAACGACCTCCAGGTCGTGGTGCCCGAGCGCGTGCACGACCTGCTCGAGGCCGAGCGGGTGCCGGAGGCCGAGCCGATCGGCCTGCAGCAGGCGCGGCGGATCGCGCGGCACGCCGGCGTCTGGACGGTGGTGGTGGGCAGCTTCGAGCGTAGCAACGACTCGCTGCACCTCGTGGCGCGCGTGGTGGACGTGGCGACCGGCGCGGAGGTGGATCTCGCCACCGTCGACGGTCCCGCGACGGCCGACGTGCGCCCGCTCTTCGATGCGCTCGGCGCCCAGCTGCTCGACCTGACGGGAGCGCCGAAGGACGTGCGCGTCGGCGTCACCGCGGCGACCACGCGCTCGGTGGACGCCTACCGGAACTACCTCCAGGCCAGCGACCACCTGAACCACTGGGACCTCGTCGCCGCCGAGCGCGAGTTCCGCGGCGCGCTGGCGCACGACTCCACGTTCGGGCTGGCGTACTACAAGCTGGCGCTGACGCGCGGCTGGCTGGTGGGGGCGCAGGACTCGATCTCGATGGACGCGATCACGCGCGCCGAGCTGAACGCGACGCCGCTGCCGTGGCGCGAGAAGATGATGATCCGGGCCTATCGGCTCTTCCTCGAGAACCGGCTGTTCGAGTCGCGCGCGCTGTACGGGCAGCTCATCGCGAAGGACTCCAGCGACGTGGACGCGTGGTACGGACTGGGCGACGCCTGGTTCCACGACACGCTGCCGGCGCCGGCGCGCTTCACGCCCTCGCTGCGCGCCTTCAAGCAGGCACTCGCGCTGGACCCCGGCTACGCGCTCGCGTTCGAGCACGTGAACGCCATCCTCGGCTTCGCGTCGCGGCCGCGGCCGAACATCGTGCTGCTGCCGAACGATTCCATCGCCGGCCAGGAGGTGCCGCCGAAGAAGGCCGAGGAGCCGGCGGTGCAGGCGGCCGTGGCGCGCGCGCGCGGCGAGGCGATCCGGCTCGCGCAGGACTGGGTGACGCTGCAGCCCACCACGCCCCGCGCGCACGAGGCGCTGCTCGAGGCGCTCCTGACCGCGCGCGACATCCCGGGCGCCGAGCGCGAGCTGGCGCGCTTCCGCACGGCGGCGCCGCGTTATCCGGAGCTGCTCGTGGACGAGGCGCGCATCCGTGTCGCGCAGGGCGACTTCCGGATGGCCACGGCCCAGCTCGCGGCCTCGATGGATTCGCTCACCGACGCGGACCTCGAAGGGCTGCGGGGCGCCAATGACGCGGTGCAGCGGGTGGCGGCGGCGGCCAACCTCTTCGCCTACCGCGGGCACGTGGCGCGCGCGGCGCGCGTCATCGACCAGACGACGGACCTGCTGGTGGGCGCGTCGGGGCGCGCGGTACCGGCGCCCGAGATCGAGCGCGACCTGTGGCAATGGCACCGGCTGGGCGAGCTCTACAGCGCCGTGGGGGCCCCGCCCGCCGCGATGCGGCGCGTGTGGGAGAGTGCGGCCGAGACGGCGCGCTCGCTGCCGAAGGAGCAGCGCGCGAAGGCGCTGTCGGCGGGAGGCGCCGCCGCGGTGGGCCTGCTGACGACCTCGCGCCCCGACGCGGCGGCGATCAAGGAGCTGTCGGCGATGTCGGACCACCAGCCCGTCAAGGAAGTGCGGGCCCTGCTGGCGCTGCAGCGCGCGGACAGCGCGGGCGCCCGGCAGGCGCTCGCCGAGCCCGAGCCGACGAACCGGATGCCCGAGAAGGAGAAGATCGGCTACGTCGTGTATCGCCGTCCGCTCGCCGCGCAGGCCTATTACCTGCTGGGCGACTACGACCGCGCGCTCAGCGTGCTGGAGAGCTACGAGCCCGACCAGTTCAGCACCACGACCTTCGACATGCGCTGGGGGATGGTGGGCCGGGTGCGGCTGCTGCGCGGCGCCGTGCTCGAGAAGCTCGGCCGCGAGGAGGACGCGAAGCGGCAGTACCGGCTCGCCCTCGAGCAGTGGGAGGACGCCGACCCGGACCTGCGCTCGATGGTGGAGGAGGCGCAGAAGGGCCTGGCGCGCCTCGAGGGCCGGAGCTGAGTATCTTTCACGCGGGCCGGGCAAGATGGTCGCGGGCGCTTCGGCGCTCGAGGAAAGTCCGAGCTCCACAGGGTAGACTGCCAGGTAACGCCTGGGCGCCGGAAGGCGACGGACAGGGCCACAGAAAACAGACCGCCCCGAGCGCAAGCGAGGGGTAAGGGTGAAACGGTGGGGTAAGAGCCCACCGCGCCACCAGCAATGGTGGCGGCACGGCAACCCCCAGTCGGAGCAAGGCCAAATAAGCGGCGAGGTGCGACCCGCACCGCCCACTCCGCGCAAGCGGATAGCCGCGGGTAGGCTGCTCGAGGCGGTCGGCGACGACCGTCCCAGACAGATGACCGTCACCGCCGGCAACGGCGGTACAGAACTCGGCTTACACGCCCGACCCACGCCCCCGGCCTGCCTTTCGAGCAGCCGGGGGCGGTCGCGTGTGGCAGGGAGTCGCGGGGCCGGATAGACTTCCGGGCGGTTCGAGAACCTGTCGCGCGCCGCGCGGCCCACCCCACGAGGATTGCATGCTGCCCACGACGACCATCTCCCTCCTGCTCGCCGCGCTCGCGCCGCACCTCGCAGGGACCACGACGACGCGCTATCAGGTGACCCAGCGGATGGAGCAGGAAGTCGACGCCTCGGGCGTCGGCGGCGGCAAGCAGGCGTTCGTGGTCAAGACCACGAGCTTCATCGCCGTCACCCTCACCGACTCGGCCGGCGGCAAGGCGATGAAGGTGGTGGTGGACTCGCTGCGCGCCGACAGCCTGCCGCCGGGCCTGCCCGCCGACTCGCTGGTCCAGAAGGCCAAGGGCGCCATCTTCACCGGCTTCGTGGACGCGAGCGGCAAGGTCACCGAGGTGAAGGGCGGGGGCGAGAGCCTGCAGGGCCTGCAGCTCGAGTCGCTGCTGCGCGACATGTATCCGCGCCTGCGCAAGGGCACCAAGACCGGCGACACCTGGACCGACACCACCACGACGAACAACAAGATCGGCGGCGGCGAGATGAGCGCGCGCACGATCACCACCTACAAGGCGGGCGCCAGCGAGACCGTCGCGGGCATGAAGGCCACGCGGCTCGACGCGACCATCGCCTCGGTGATCGCCGGCTCGCAGGCCACCCCGGGCGGCTCGGCCGACATCGAGGGCACCGGCACCGGCACCGCGAACTACTTCATCGGGCCGAACAGCGAGTTCCTCGGCGGCACGAGCAGCAGCACCAGCAACCTCTCGGTCACGATCCTCGGCGCGCAGGCGGCGACGCTGCCCGTGCTGCTGAAGCAGTCGGTGGACATCAAGGTCCTCCGCTGAGCCCCGTGCGTCGGCGGCTGCTGCTGGGAGCGTGGGTCGTCGCGGCCTGCTCGTCCGCGACGACCACGGGCACGCCGTCCGGCCCCGCACCGGCGCCGTCGGGCGGCGCCACGCCGAAGCCCGGTGCCGCAGCCTCTGGGCTGGAAGTGGCCCGCCTCGGCACCGGCGACCTGCGCTTCCAGGTCTCCCGGCACGACAGCCTCACCCTGCAGTATCCCACCGGCTCGCAGATGCAGGTGCTCGACCGCACCGCGTGGGTGCGCCTGCTGCTCACGTCGGGCGACGGCGTCACCATCGTGCTCGACTCGCTGCGTTCGCCGGCAGGCCTCCCCGCCGACTCGCTGCGCGCGCTCGACGGCCTCGTCTGGACCGGCACGCTCGAGCGCGGCCGCGTCGGCACGCTGCGTCCGAGCCGCCGCGCGCCACTCGGCGAGCAGCTCGCGCTCCCGCTCGTGACGGACCTGCTGCCCGTGTTGCCCGCGACCGGCGCCCGCAGCGGCGCCACCTGGCGCGACAGCACGATGAACGCCCAGCGCGTGGTGGGCGCCGACCTGCCGATGAGCATCACCACCGAGTATCGGGCGCGCGATGCCTCCGGGCGCCGCGAGCTCGAGGTGCTTGGCGCCTCGCAGCTGCGCGCGAAGGGCTCGAGCGCACAGTTCGGTCAGGCCATCGACATCGAGGCGAGCGGCACGCGGCAGCGCACTTGGCGGCTCTCGCCCACGGGCCAGCTGGCCGGCGCCGAAGGCAGCGACTCGCTCACGCTCTCGCTCGACGTGCCGTCGGTGGGCCAGACCGTGCCCGCCACGCAGCTCGGCCGCTTCACGGCCACGCGGATTCCTGCCGCCCGCTGAGGTGAAGGCCCGCACACGTCGCTTCCGCTGGTGGTGGCTCCTCGTTCCTCCCGCCGTCTTTCTTCTCTGGCTCTTCGCGCTCTGGCCCCCGCCGGTGTGGTATCGCACGCACTTTCCCGCCGAGACCGCGTTCATGCGGATGCGACGGGCGGAGGAACCGTTGTGGGGCGGGCCGGAGAAGAAGCGGACGGGTGGGCGGCTGTATCAGCCGGTGGCACTCGACCGGATCGCGCCGGCGATGGCGCTGGCCGCGATCACGGGGGAGGACAACAACTTCCTCGAGCACGACGGGATCGACTATGCGGCGATCCGGAAGGCGCTCGGCTATCGGCGGCGGGACTTCGACTGGGACGATCCGCGCGACCGCGCCGACTTGCAGCGGGCCCTGAGCCGCGCCTGGGAGCGCCGGGCCGCCCTCCGCGGCGCGAGCACGATCACGCAGCAGCTGGCGAAGAACCTGTACCTCTCGTCGTCGCGCAATCCGCTGCGGAAGGTGAAGGAGGCGGTGACGGCGTACCGCCTCGAGCGCGCGCTCGGGAAGCGGCGCATCATCGAGCTCTACCTCAACGTCGCCGAGATGGGCGACGACATCTGGGGCGTGGAGGCGGCGAGCCGGCACTACTACCGGAAGCCGGCCGCGAAGCTCACCCGGGCGGAAGCGGCGTCACTGGCGGGGTTGCTGCCCTTTCCGCTGCGGTCCAATCCCTCGCTCAAGCCGGGGCGGATGCGGTGGCGGCAGAACCTGATCCTGCGGCGGATGGCGGGGGAGCGGCTGGAGATTCCGCGGACGGAGGCGGAGACGCCCGAGGATACGACGGGGGAAGGTGGGGGAGCCGGAAGGTGACGGGGGTCGAGATCTCGACCCCCGTCGCGCTAGGCATTCGCGGCCGGCGGCTCGCCTAGGCCGCTCTCATGGCTGCGGGCAGAGCCACCATCGAAGCGAACTCGGCCAATAGCTGCGGCGAAACGGCGGACTGTGTCGGCTGCAACCGGATGTCCGGTACACCCCCCATGAGCTCGAAGGCCCGTCGCAGCACACGATCGCGCCAGATCTCCGGTCGAGGGGAGTGCTCCAGGGACTCGGCGCTCATCGCCTGATTCCAGCCACCCAGGACGCCGCACACCACGCGGTTCGACAGATTGGCCACGACCTTGTTGCTGCTCGGGTCGGTCAACGCCTGCCTGCTGCGCCACGGTGCCTTATTCCACTGCATCATCAGCCAGGCGAGGGAGATCAAGTCATGTGCGACCACTGAACGGGACGCGATGACCAACCCCTGCTGCGGCGCGATCACA